>CAYMRW010000381.1:0-2943 GCA_964392825.1 uncultured Rhodobacterales bacterium | reverse complement strand
GACTGATGTGCCTGCCGCCCGTCGACGAGGCGCCGGCGCCGCACTTCGCCCTCCTTGCGACGCTGGCCGAACGCAATGGGCTGCGTTCGCTGTCGATGGGCATGAGCGGCGACTTCGAAGCGGCAATCGCCGCGGGCGCCACGCATGTTCGGATCGGCTCCGCCATCTTCGGCGAGCGCCCGGACTAGACGATCAGCAAGGTCCCCGGACGCGCGCGGCGGGCAAGCCAGAGCAGGTCGCGCGACGCCATGGCGATGCAGCCCTCGGTGGGAACACCGGGACGACGCCAGCGGTGCACGAAGATGGCCGACCCTGCCCCTGGAACGCCAGCGGCGTTCCAGTCGGTGACGAGCATCAGGTCGTAGAGCCGGTCGGACCGACGCAGGCGCTCGTGTGAGAACGGATGCGGTGCGCGGACCCGGCGGTTGTAGCGCGGATCGCGCGGATCGTCGGACCAGAGATCGCGCGGGCCGATCGGCCGTGCCCACGGCGCGGGGCGGGGGATGCGGTCGGCGCGGTAGAGCGTCGCGGCGATGCGCAGCCGCCCCCGCGGCGTCGCGCCGTCGCCCTCGCGCTTTGCACGGGTCAGCCCGTCGCGTCCGACGGTACAGGGGATGCGCCGCCCGCAGAAGCGGAGACCTGTCGGGGCGAGACGGATGGCCCGCGCCATCATGACGACATGCCGCTAGCCGGAGGCCGGCACCTTGAAAAGCGATGCATTCGCGGACTCCCCCCGACGACCCTTGGGCATCGGCCCGCCTGTCCGGCGGCGGAGGCGATGCGAACTGCGACCGATGCGGCCGTCACAGGATGTGGCCCGACTTGCGTGCCTTGGCATCCAGATAGGCCGCGTTCAGCGGGTTCTCCCCGGCGATGAGCGGCACGCGCTCGGCCACGGCGATGCCCGATCCCTCCAGCATCGCGACCTTGGCGGGATTGTTGGTCATCAGCCGGACCCGGCCGAAGCCCAGCGCCTCGAGGATCGCCGCGCCGATGCGGAAATCGCGCTCGTCGTCCTCGAACCCCAACCGATGGTTCGCCTCGACGGTATCGAACCCCTGGTCCTGCAGGGCGTAGGCGCGCATCTTGTTCGCGAGACCGATCCCGCGGCCTTCCTGGTTGAGGTAGAGAAGGACGCCCGACCCCTCGGCACCGATTGCGGCCAGCGCCGCGTCGAGCTGCGGGCCGCAATCGCACTTGAGAGAGCCCAGCACGTCGCCGGTGAAGCAGGCCGAGTGCAGTCGCACGAGGGGGGGCGTCTGGCGGTCGGGTCGCCCGACCTCCAGCGCAGAGTGCTCGACGCCGCCGTCGGTCGGGCGGAAGACGTGCACTCGCGCTTCCCCCGCGAGCCTCAGCGGCACGCGGCCGGACACGATGCGGGCAAGAACCGGCACCTGTCCTGGCGCCTCGTGCGACGCGAGATGCAGCAGGTCCGGGTAAGCGCCGCCCGGGGCGCGGACGATCACCGCCGGCAAGAGCTGCGCGCTCTTGGCGAGCCGCAGGGCCGCGCGGTGGACCGCAGTGTCGCCGTCGCGCACGTACTCGAACGGTCCCTTGAGCGGCCGGGCGAGATCGAGCGTCGGGTCGGCCATGGCTCGGATCCAGTCGCCGCCGGCGTCGGGGGCGACGGCGAGCCGCGCGAGGTCGCCGTCGTAGACCGGCGCGCGCAGCGTCTCGGCCCGCCGCCTACTGATGGCGAGCGTCGCCGCGCCGTCGCCGACGAGGGCGGGGATGCGAGCGTCGGCGATGGTCTCGACCGCCGCCACGAGATGCCCGTCGATCACGACCGGCAGCCCGATCCTGAGGTCGGATCGGGCGCGCGCCAGGCGCTCCTGCGGCAACGGCTCGAACGTCTCCATCGTGATATCGCCATGTTCGGACGCCGGTTGCGTACCCCGCCGCCCCGCATATTGAAACATCGGGCCCTTATCCGACACGAGCGCGTGAAATCCGTGCAGCAATTCTTGAGCGCCCCGCCGCCGCTTCGCATTTCGACGTGAGCAAACGTGAGGTGCGCGGACGATGCCCAATCTCAAGAAGATCCTGCTCGTCGACGATGACGACGACCTGCGCGAGGCGCTTTCCGAGCAGCTCGTGGCGACCGAGGATTTCGACGTCTTCGAGGCCGGCAACGGAACGGAGGCGGTGCAGCGATCGCGGGAGGCGATCTACGACCTCGTCATCCTCGACGTCGGTCTGCCCGACACCGATGGCCGCGAGCTCTGCCGGCGCATGCGCAAGAACGGGGTCAAGTGCCCGATCATCATGCTGACGGGGCATGACAGCGATTCCGACACCATCCTCGGGCTCGACGCCGGCGCCAACGACTACGTGACCAAGCCATTCAAGTTCCCCGTCCTCGTGGCCCGGATCCGGGCGCAGCTGCGCCAGCACGAGCAGTCCGAGGACGCGGTCTTCCAGCTCGGCCCCTACACGTTCAAGCCGGCGCAGAAGATGCTGATCACCGAGGAGGACAAGAAGATTCGTCTCACCGAGAAGGAGACGAACATCCTCAAGTTCCTCTACCGCGCGACCGAGGGCGTGGTGGCCCGCGACGTGCTGCTGCACGAGGTCTGGGGCTACAATGCGGGCGTGACCACTCACACGCTGGAGACCCACATCTACCGCCTGCGCCAGAAGATCGAGCCCGACCCCTCGAACGCGCGCCTTCTCGTCACCGAGAGCGGCGGCTACCGCCTCGTCGCCTAGGCTCAGTTCATCCGCCGAGCCCCGATCGTGGCGGAAGACCGGCGAGCGCCCCGGTTGAAGATGACGATGTGGTCGTTCTTAACCGCTTCGAGCACCCATTCAGAAAGGGTGATCTCGACGTCGAGCATGCGGCCGTACTGCGTCTGCCGTACGACCTCCGCCCCGTCGATCAGACCGATGACTTTCAAGTACTCCTTGCCGCACTAGCGCAGGTTCGTCTCTATCTGGACCGGG
>CAYMRW010000380.1:0-2946 GCA_964392825.1 uncultured Rhodobacterales bacterium | reverse complement strand
GTCGGCGCCGAGCGTGCGCAGCGTGCTGCCGGCCTCGGTGGTGACGCTGACGCTCGCGGCGTCGCCGCCGGCGGCGCCCTGCCCGCCGAAGGCCACCACTCCCCCCGAGGTGCCGCCGGTGCCGCCGCCGCCGCCGATCGACTGGCCGATGATGCCGTAGGCGAGATCGCCCCGGGTCAGGATGTTGCCGTCCGAGCCGTTGATGATCGACACCGGCCCGGCGTCGCCGCCGCCGTCGTCGTCGACGCCGCCGCCGAAGGCGACGATGCCGCCGCCGGCACCGCCGTTGCCCCCGGTGCCGCCGATCGACTGGCCGATGATGCCATAGCCGCGCAGGCCATCGGTGGTGATGTCGCCGTTGTTGACGACGACGACGGGGCCGCCCGAGCCGCCGACGCTGGCCTCGCCGCCGTTGCCGACGATGCCGAAGCCGTTGCCGCCGGTGCCGCCGGCGCCGCCGTAGGACTGCGCCATGATGCCGGCGGCGAAGTCCCCCTCGACCTGGATCTGCCCCTCGTTGGTGACGCTGGCGGTGCCGCCTTCGCTGGGGGGGCCGCCCGCCCCTCCGTCGGCCGCGAACGAGAAGGACGAGCCCCCGGGGCCGGCGTCGCCGGCGATGCTCTGCACGAGGATCCCGTGGGAGAAGAGGCCGTCGGTCGCGATCTGCGTCTGGTTGGTGATGTCGACGGTGCCGCCGTCGCCCGCGGCGCCGCCGTTCCGGCCGCGCACCTGGATGATGCCGTCCCCGCCCTGGCCGCCATCGCCGCCGCGGCTGACCACGGTGACGCCGGGAACGAAGTTGGCGCCGCCGTTCGAGATCGGTCCGGCGGTGATGGTGCGCGTGATCGTCGGGCCGACGCCCCCGGGCGCGCCCTCGGTGCCGGCGCGGCCGATGGTGACGCCGAAGATCTCGACGCCGATCCCGTCGCGGCCGTCGGCGCCGTTCGCCCCTCGGCGGACGTCGTTGACGACGTTCTGCGCGCCGGCGGGCGGTGTGAACGGGATGATCGCGCCCGCGTCGCCGGGATTGTCCGGCGGCGGCAGCTGGTCGTCGACGGCGGTGACGACCTGCTGCGTCCGGGTCAGGGGGTTGTCCGGGTCGTCGGGGTTGGTCTCGGTGAGGCCGACGGCGACGACCTGGCCGTCCTGCTCCGTCTGGCTGGTGATCGTGAAGACCGTCGTGCCGTCGTCGAACTGGTCGCCGATCGCGACGTCGGTCAGGATCGCGTTGCTGGCGTCGGTCAGCACGACGCCGTTGTCGAGGACGTTCAGGATGGTCTCGGGCTGCCCCGTCACCGGATTGACGATCTGCTCGCCCACGGTCTGGGCGGAGAGCGGCAGCAGCGTCGCCAGGATCGCGCCCGCGGTGCTGAGGAGGAGCCGCCGCACCCGCGCCGGCCCTGCCGCCGGGCCCGCGGCGAACGCAAGGGCATGCGGCGTCCCCCGCGGTGCCGGTCGAACGGGAGGGCCCATGGAGACCGGTGTCGGCGGAGAGGCGCGCGCCGCCGTCGCCCCCTTGCGGACCGGGCCCCCGGCCCGCGGGACCTTCCCGGCGCGGCGCCTGTACGTCACGTCGGGAACGCTCGGAGCGGGTGGCGGCGGCGATGCGGCGGCGGTCGGGACAGGGTGCGAAGGCGCCCGTCTGCCGCCGGATGCCGCCGGATCGCGTCGGCCGTGCGGCGTCCCTTCGGATCTTGCGGCGCCATGTCCGATCCCCGACGCTTGATCTGGTTCCCGGGCACACCCGCGGGCACTTTCAAGCTGACTTTATTCCACCTTTGGATGCAACCGGAACAAATGCGGGGCATGGATGCGGCCCATTCCGTCCGACGGATCCCCTCCGCGACGGCATGCCCAAAGCCCGACGGCGGGCGCCCCTCACCCATCCCCTGCGACGGGCCCGTTCGACCGGAAGCCGCGCACCGCGCGATCTCCGGGCCGGCCGCACGGAGTCGCCCCGGCGGGTAACGGCTCATCGACTTGCGCGCGCCACCCGCCGAGGATGCGGACCATGGCGCTGCTCAAGATGACCTCCGCGACGGCATGCGTGAAGCTCGGCGGCGGGTGCTCGTCGCCCATCCCCGGCGGCGCGACGGGCCCGGTTCGACCGGAGGCGGCCGATCGTATCGACCGGTAAACGCGCCCGACGCGCAACGCGACGATCCCCGGGCCGGCGGCACTCCGCCACGCCTGCGGGTGACGGCCCATCGACTTGCGCGCGGCGCCCGTCGAGGATGCGGGCCATGACGCTGCTCAAGATCGCGGCCGGGCTGGGCGCCCTCTACCTCGCCTGCGTCCTCGTGATCGCGCTCGCGCAGGACCGGCTCCTGTTTCCGCGGTGGGCAGCCCGCGGCGGCGCGCCGCTGCCGGATGCAGCCGAGCGCCTCTCGGTCGAGATCGCGGACGCGGGGTCGCTCGTCGGCGTCGCGCTGCCGGCGGAGTCGCGGCCGCCGGTCGGGGCCGCGCTGCTTCTCGGCTTCGGCGGGAATGCCTGGGACGCGGACGTCCTCGCAGGCTACCTGCACGCGCTCTTCCCCGCGCGGGACGTCGTGACGTTCCACTACCGAGGCTACGGCCCGAGCGCCGGGCGGCCGAGCGCCGAGGCGCTTCTCGCCGATGCCGAGGCCATCTTCGACCGGATCGCGGGCGGGCGCGAACCGGCGCGGATCGTCGTCGTCGGACTCAGCCTCGGGGCGGGGCCGGCGGCGCACCTCGCGAGCCGGCGGCCGGTCGCGGGTGCGATCCTTGTCACCCCGTTCGATTCGCTCGAGGCGCTCGCCCGCGACATCTATCCGTGGCTCCCCGTCCGCCTGCTGCTCCGGCACCGGATGGAGGTCGCGGACGCGCTCGGCCGGTCGCCGGCGCCGGTGGCGATCATCGCCGCCGGGCGCGACGAGATCGTGCCGGCGCCCCGGACCGAGGGTCTGCGCCGCGCGGCGGAGCGCG
>CAYMRW010000379.1:0-2954 GCA_964392825.1 uncultured Rhodobacterales bacterium | reverse complement strand
ACCTCGACGCCGACTGCATGGCGACCGGCCACTACATCCGGCGGGCCGAGGGGCCATCGGGGCCCGAACTGCACACGGCCGCCGACCCAGCACGGGACCAGTCCTACTTCCTGTTCTCGACGACGCGCGAGCAGCTCGCGTTCCTGCGTTTTCCCCTCGGCGGCCTCGCCTCCAAGTCGGAGGTGCGGGCGCTGGCGGCGCGCCACGGGCTGCCGGTCGCCGACAAGCCCGACAGCCAGGACATCTGCTTCGTGCCGAACGGCGACTACGCCGCGGTGATCCGCAGGCTTCGCCCCGGCACGGTGGAGCCCGGCGACATCGTGCACGCCGACGGCCGCGTCCTCGGCGAACACCGGGGCGTCATCCACTACACCGTCGGCCAGCGCCGCGGGCTCGGCGTCGGCGGCCTTGCCGAGCCGCTCTACGTCGTCCGCCTCGACATCGACGCCCGCCGCGTCGTCGTGGGGCCGAAATCGATGCTGGCGACGCGCACGGTGCCGGTGGCGGAGGTCAACTGGCTGGGCGACGGCGCGTTCGAGGACGCCCCACGCGAGATCTCGGTCAAGGTCCGCTCGACCCGCCCGCCGCGCGAGGCGGTGCTGCGCCCGCTCGGCCCCGACCGGGCCGAAGTAGAGCTCGCCCTCGCCGAGGAAGGGGTGTCGCCCGGACAGGCCTGCGTGTTCTACGAGACCGGGGGCACGCGCGTCCTCGGCGGCGGCTGGATCACCCGCGGCTGAGCCCGTTGAGGACGGCCCGTGCGGCTCTGAGCCCGGGCGCCTCGCCGCCCTTTCCCAGCAGGTCCATCGTCCGGTCGAGCACGGGCAACTGTGCCTGCGGTCGGGCCATCACGTCCAGAAGCGCGGGCGCGATGCGATCGGCGCGGCAGTCGCGGCCGATGAGTTCGGGAACGGCACGTGTCCCCGTGACGATGTTCGGAAGCGTCACGGTGTCGATGAGCGCCATCCGCGCGATGAGCCATCGCGACACCGGGTGCACGTCGTGCGCCACGACCATCGGCGTTCGTGCGGCCGCCAGTTCCAGCGAGACCGTGCCCGACTTCGTCAGCGCGACGTCGGCGAGGCGGAGCGCCGCGCGCCGCGCCGCGTGGCCGGTGACGACATGCGGGCGCCCGGGCCACGCCGCCACCCGGTCCCGCACGAGGGTCTCGAGGGTCGGCAGCGCAGGAACCACGATCCGCAGCCCGGGATGGACGCCGGCCACGCGCTTCACGACCTCGCCGAAGATCGGCGCGAGCCGCCGGACCTCGCCCTCGCGCGAACCTGGCAGCACGGCCAAGCGCGGCGCGCCCGCGCCAAGCGATGCCGCGACTGCGGCGAGATCGGCGTCGGGGAGCGGCGGCTCCGCCACGATCGGATGGCCGACGAAGTCGCAGCGGAGCCCGACGTCCGCGAAGTAGGGCGGCTCGAACGGGAACAGCGCGAGGAGCTGGTCGATCCGACCTGCAAGCCGCCGGGCGCGCCCCGGTCGCCACGCCCAGACGGTCGGCGCGACGTAGTGGACGATGCGCACGCGGCTCCGCCGACGCAGCGCCTCGGCGACCCGGAACGAGAAGTCCGGGCTGTCGACCGTCACCACGACGTCGGCGCCGGAGGCCGCCGCCGCGGCCGCGGTCTCGGCGATGCGCCGCTTGAGGGGGAGGTAACGCGGCAGCACCTCTGCGATGCCCATGACCGAGAGCTCGCGCATGGGAAATGGGCTGCGCAGCCCCGCCGCCTCCAACAGCGGACCGCCGACGCCCGCGACCTCGACCGGCCCGGCGAGTCGGCGCAAGCCCTCCACCAGTGCAGCGCCGAGACGGTCGCCCGACGGCTCCCCAGCCGTCACGAACAGCTTCACACCGGCCGGACCCAGAGGAACAGGCCAGCCGCGTCCGCGCGTGCGACGCACTCGTCCCAGTCGATCCCGAGCACGCCGCCCGTCTCGATGGCGACGCCACGGAGCGAGGCCGCCGCCGCCGCGGCGATCGTCGCTGGCCCGATCGCAGGCAGATCGACGCGGCGGTCCTGCATGGGCTTCGGCGCCTTGCAGAGAACCCCGTTCGGACCGCCGAGCGGCCGCCCGGGCACCTCGCCCGCAAGCGTGCCCAGCATCCAGTCCGTGCCGCCCAGCGTCTCGATGGCCAGCACCTGGCCGCGCGCGACGGCGCAGGCTTGTCCGACGTCGTAGGGGCCGAGCGCCGCCAGGAGCGACAGGCCGCGGGCGGCGTCCGCCGCGTCCTGCGCATCGGGCGGCGCCTCCGTCGCCACCCCCGGAGGAGGCAGGAGGTCGGTCAGGATCTCCTGCACCGGCGTGACCTCGAACCCCTCGCGGTCGAAGAGGCCTATCACCGCGCGGAGAAGCGCGTCGTCGCCGCCGCCGAGGGCGGGACCGATCTCGGCGACCGCCGCCCGCGTGAAGACGTCGAACGCGGCCGGATCGAGGTCCGGCCGCCGCATTCCGCCGACGAGGACGAGACGATCGACCTGCAGCGCGCGCAGACGCTCGATCAGCCCGCCGATCCGCTCGAACCGGAATGGCTCCGCCGCGTGGGCACCGCCGCCGTAGGGCGTGCCGCGGGGGGCGAAGCGCGGCGCGTCGGGCATGCGCTCGGCCATGAGGTCGGGCAGCCGACCCGTCCCGCCTATGATCGCCAGCATGCCATCAGCTCGGAGTCAGGAACGAGCGGTCGCTGCCACCAAGGATGAAGTCGGTGATCGTGCGCACATAGGCGCTCTCGGTCTCCTCCGACAATCGGCGCGCGCGGTCGTGGAAGGCACCCTCGCCCTGCGCCAGCATCTGATAGGCGGCGCGCAGTGCGGTGATGTCCGAGCGCGGCACCCCGCGGCGCTTGAGCCCGACGAGGTTCAGCCCGTCGAGAACGCCGCGCGGCGACTGCACCAGCCCGAACGGGATGACGTCGTTCGTCACCATCGTCACCGCGCCGATGATGGCGC
>CAYMRW010000378.1:0-2954 GCA_964392825.1 uncultured Rhodobacterales bacterium | reverse complement strand
GCTGCGTCTGCACAATAGGGTGCGGCACAATGCTGCCATGCAGCATGCTCATGGCGGGGGCGTTTGGCCAAACCGGCGGCACAGATGCCTAACCGAGCGTCAATCTGTGAAACCCGATCAACCAGAAAGGCAAATGAAGGACGTATGTTGTGGCTAGGATCCCTAGAGGGCCAAAATGTTGATATCATCGGAGGTTCCACCAGAATCCAGAGAAAGGGCTTGAAATCCAGGCTGGTCCATGAAATACAGATCGCACGGTGAGACGGGCATTCAAGCGGGGCACAAGACCCCACGAAAGCACGAGAGCAGGCTTCATACAGGCAGCCCCTCATCGGACCGAACCGGCGCGCGGGCAGGCAGCATTCCCCCAAGGCACCGCGCGCGTCGGCTGACCCGGTCGCGGGTACGAGGGCGGCGGATCGCGCAGTGGCAGCAGCGGGATCCGCCGTTTTCGTGTCCGGACCGATGCAAGCGGGGCATGCGTGGCGCGCAGGTTCATCGGCGAAGGACGGCAGAAGATGGACGGCAAGGGGCGCGTCTCCGTGCCGGTCCAGTTCCGTCGCGCCATGGACGGGGGGGCCGACGGCCGCCGCGAAATCCACATCGTCTACGGCGACCCGCGGCGCCAGTTCCTCGAGTGCTACACGCCCGAATCATACGCCGAGGAGGTCGAGGCCAAGATCGACGCCATTCCCAAGAACGACGGCCGCCGGGCGCTGCTGCAGCACATCTTCATCACCCAGGCCTACTCGACCGAGATCGACGCCGACGGGCGGCTGATCCTGCCGCAGAAGTGCCGCGACAAGGCCCGGCTGGACGGCGAGATCCTGTTCGTCGCGACCGGCACCAAGTTCGAGATCTGGAACCCCGAGATCTTCGAGCGCCAGCGCATGGGGCCGATGAACGCCGCGCTCGAGGCGCTGCCGCCCGATGTCGACATCTCGGCCCTTCTCGACGGACCGGTCGGGGCGTGACGTGGATGCGCCGCACGTTCCCGTCCTTCTCGAGCCGCTCCTGCGCACGGTGGCGCCGGTGCGGGGGACGTGGCTCGACGGAACGTTCGGGGCCGGAGGCTATGCCCGCGGGCTCCTCGCGGCCGGCGCCGATTCGGTCATCGGCGTCGACCGCGATCCGTCCGCTCTGGCGTCCGTGGCAGGCTGGGCCGCGGCCGAACCCCGGCTTTCCCTCGTCGAGGGTACGTTCGGCCGGCTCGACGAGCTCGCGCCGGGGCCTCTCGATGGCGTGGTCCTCGATCTCGGCGTCTCGTCGATGCAGCTCGACGAGGCCCATCGCGGGTTCTCGTTCAGTCGGGACGGACCGCTCGACATGCGCATGAGCGGCGCCGGGCCGACCGCGGCCGACCTCGTCAACGATCTTCCGGAGGCGGCGCTCGCCGACATCCTCTACCGCTACGGGGAGGAGCGGGCGTCGCGCCGGATCGCGCGCGCCATCGTCGCCGCCCGCCCGCTCGGCACCACGGGCGCGCTCGCGGCGGTCGTCGAATCGTGCCTGCCGCGCCCCAAGCCGGGCCGCAGCCACCCCGCCACGCGCAGTTTCCAGGCCCTCAGGATCGCCGTGAACGACGAGTTCGGCGAACTGGCGCGCGGTCTCGAGGCCGCCGAGCGGGCGCTCGCTCCCGGCGGGGCGCTTGCCGTCGTCACCTTCCACTCGATCGAGGACCGGGCCGTGAAGCGGTTCTTCCAGGATCGTGCGGGCAGGGCCGGGGCCGCGAACCGGCATGCGCCCGATGCCGGGCCGGGGACGATCCGGTTCCGCGACGTCACCCGCTCGATCCCGCCCGATCCGGACGAGGTGGCGCGCAATCCGCGGGCGCGCTCCGCCCGGCTGCGGGTCGGCTGGCGCACCGACACGCCCGCCGCCCCCGTCGACCGCGCCGCGCTCGGGCTGCCCGATATCGGGGACCGCGCATGAGACCGGCCTTCTATGTCTGCATGACGCTCGCCGTGATGTTCCTCGCGGCATCGGCGTACAAGGAGAACTACCGGACGCAGACCGCGCTGCGCGAGGTCGAGGGACTGCAGCGCGAGATCGGGCACCTGCGCGAGCGCCGGGCGATCCTGGCCGCCGAATGGGCGTGGCTGAACCGCCCCGAGCGCCTGCGCGACCTCGCCGAGCTGAACTACGACCGTCTCGGCCTGCTGCCGCTCCTGCCCGAGCAGTTCGCGCGCGTCGACGAGGTGCCGTTCCCGCCACGGCCGTCGCATCCGCTGCGGATGCCCGTGGAGCTGGTCGAGCTCGGTCCGGTCGAGTGACACGGGTCCCGCTGAGGCCGCTCGCGCGCATCCTCGCGGCGCGCTCGCGCGGAGAGAACCCCGACGCCATCGAGCGCGAGAACCGTCGCCTGCGCCACGAGAGCCTGCGCGACCGCGAGCGGCAACGCGCCGAGAGCCGCATCACCGTCCTCGCCATCTTCTTCCTCGCGGGCTTCGCGCTCGTCGGCCTCCGCATGGGGGTTCTCGCCGCCACCGCCCCGTCGGAGCCGCGGGCGGAGGGGGCAGCGGCGCTCATCAGCAGCACCCGCGCCGACATCGTCGACCGGCAGGGGCGGGTGCTCGCCACCAATCTCGCGACGCATTCGCTCTATGCGCATCCGCAGGACATGGTGGATCCGCGCCGCGCGGCGGAGGCGCTCGCCGGGATCTTCCCGGACCTCGACGCGGAGGCGCTGGCGCGGCGCTTCACCGACGGGCGAAAGTTCCTGTGGGTGCGCAAGACCGTCTCTCCCGAGCAGCGCCAGGCGGTGCACGACATCGGTGAGCCGGGGCTGCTCTTCGGCCCGCGCGAGATGCGCCTCTATCCCAACGGCAAGCTCGCGGCGCACGTCCTCGGCGGCGCCAGCTTCGGACGCGAGGGCGTGCATTCGGCCGAAGTGATCGGCGTCGCCGGGCTCGAGAAGGCGCTCGACGCGCGCCTCCGCGACCCGGCGCTGGCGC
>CAYMRW010000377.1:0-2968 GCA_964392825.1 uncultured Rhodobacterales bacterium | reverse complement strand
ACGGGTCCTACGTCACGCAGCTGATCTCGATCCTGATCGTCGCGGCCTTCGTGGTAGTGGTGAGTGCCGTCGTGTGGCTGATCATCAAGGCCACGATGGGCCTGCGGGTCAGCGAGGAGGCCGAGATCTCGGGCCTCGACGTCGCCGAGCTGGGGATGGAGGCCTATCCCGAGTTCGCGAAGGGCTAGGCCCTCGCACACGCGCCATGCGCCCGGGCGGTCCTGCCGCCCGGGCGCTTTCGTCTCCGCCGCTCAGGCGACCCGCTTCGGGCCCCCGGTGGTCATGTCGGTGGCGATGTGGGGGTGTCCCGCCTTCTTCCACGCGGCGAACCCGCCTTCCATGTGCGCGACGGGCTGCAGTCCCGCCGCCAGCGCCTTGCGGGCGACCTTCTCGGACCGGGCCCCCGAGCCGCAGTGAAAGACGATGCGCTTGCCGTCCTGCGCCGGCAGCTTTTCGGCGACGAAGAAGGCCATCGGCAGCAGCAGCGCCCCCTCCACGTGCTCGAACATGTACTCCTGCGGCGTGCGTACGTCGATCAGCGCGATCTGGCCCGCGTCGAACGCCTCGCGCACCTCCTCGACGCTCCAGATCTCGAGGGGTCCGTCTTCGGTGTCTTCGGTCCGCATGGCTCCTCCTCAGAAGCGGTTGGCAGGGATCTTGAAGTAGCTGTGGCCGTCGCCCTCGGGCGGGGGCAGGCGTCCGCCGCGCAGGTTGTACTGCAGCGCAAAGAGGATGCGGTCGGGCAGCGGCAGGCCGGCGTCGCGCTCCTCGCGCAGGGCGACGAACGCGTCCTTCGTCCGGTCGCCGCCCACATGGGCGTTGCTTGCGCGGTGTTCGGCCACGGTCGCCTCCCATCGCGGCTCCTCGCGTTCGTCGGTGCCGTAATCGTGCCCGACGAAGAGCCGCGTCTCCTCCGGCAGGGCCAGGATGTTCGCGATCGAGTCGTAGAGCTGCGCGGCGGACCCGCCGGGGAAGTCGGCGCGGGCGGTTCCGAAGTCGGGCTGCATCAGGGTGTCGTGGACGAACGCCGCGTCGCCCACGACGTAGGTCACCGAGCCGAGTGTATGCCCGGGCGACAACATCACCCGCGCCTCAAGATCGCCAATCCGGAACGTGTCGCCATCCTCGAACAGACGGTCGAAGTCGGCCTGCGGGTCGAAGGCCGCCGGCAGGTTGTAGAGGTCGCGCCAGAGGTCGGCGATCGCGTCGACCTTGGCGCCGATGCCGCGCGGCGCATCGAGCCGTTCTGCAAGCCAAGCCTGCGCCATCAGGTGATCGGCATGCGGATGCGTGTCGAGAATGTGGGCGACGTCGAGACCGGTTTCGCGCACGTGATCCAGTACCGCCTGCGCCGGGGCGGGGTCGGTCCGCGCCTCTGCCGGATCGAAGCCCATCACGACGTCGATCAGGGCGCCCTTGCCGCTCGTAGGGCAGCGCACTGCATAGGCGATGCTGCCCGTCCCTGGCTCGTAGAATCCCGTCACGTCCGGACTGCCCTCGCCACGCGAGGGGCTCGTTCGCATCAGCATGCCCCACCTCCTTCATATCCAGCTTCGTGAATATGATAAGGGCTTGATCCCGGCGTGAAAAGGGGGCCGGAGCACATGCCCCGACCCCCGATCTCGGTATCGCTCTTTGCAGCTTAGCTTTGCTGGCCGAGCTTCTGCTTGTCCGCCTCGGTCTTCGCCGTGTCGGCGACGCGGTCGGCGCCCTCCTTGGCGCGCTGCTCGGCTTCGCTGAGCTTGGCGCGGGCGATGTCGCCCGTCGATTCCGCGGCCTTCTTCAGGTCGCCCCGCATGCTCTCGGCGGTCTCGCTGGCAACCTGCCGCGCCTCCTTGACGGTTTCGCGCGCGACGCTCTCGAGCTTGCTGCGCTCCTCCTGATAGACGCGTTCGGCCTCGTCGAAGACCTGGTCGCGATAGGCGCCGAAGGTGTTGTCCTCCTGCCGCGTTCGCGGCAACAGGCCACCGATCGCGGCTCCGACGGCCATGGCGAGGGCGCCGGCGACGAGGGGCTGATCCTCGAACAGGTCCGCCGCTCGCTCGCGTCCGCGCGAGGTGTAGTACTCGGCACGGAGCTGCGCCTCGTATGCCCGGGTCCGCGCCGCGACGACGCGACGGCGGGCGGCATCCGAGAGACCCTCGGTCCCCTGCATCATCCGCTCGCGCAGTTCGCTGGCCGATGCGTACGCCCCGCGGGCGCGCCGCTGCATCTCGTCGCGGGACCGGTGCATCCGGTCGCTCACGCCGGCGGCCATTCCGGACGCCCGATCCTGCATGGCGTCCCGCGACGCCCGCGCGCGGTCGCCGGCCGATCGCGCGGTCGCCGAGGCACCGGCCGAAGCCCGGTCGCTCGCCGATGCCATGCTTTCGCGGGTTCTGTCCCACCGGCTGACGCCGTCGTCGTCGTCGGACGGCATCGGCCGCCCGCCCGCGTCGTAGAGCCCGACCGGCTCCGCCGCGCCCTCGCGACGGCCGACGGTGCTGCGCGCCGAGACCGGCCGCGACGCATAGCGGCTGTAGGGATCGTCACCGTAATCGTCGTAGTCGACCCCGCGCGAGGGGCTGGATCCGCCACGCTGGTTGGCGATGAGCCAGCCGATGCCGATGGCGGTCAGGACCAGCGGGATCGGATTCTCCTTAACGCTGCGCGTCAGAGCACGGCTCAGATCGCCGCTGTTGTCACGGATCCGCCCGATCACGTCGTTCGAGATGGTCTCGAACGACAGCCGGTCCTGAATCTCGTCGAGGGTCTTGCTGAGAGCCGACCGCTCGCTTTCGATTTCCGCCTCGATCTCTGCGGCGGATCGCGGGTCTGCGTTAGCCATTCATTGTCTCCCTAACTGTAGCAGCGTCGCGGCGCACGTTTTCCGCGGTGCGGGTCGGCGCCAGGCTGGCTGCTTTGAGGTCATTCGTGCCCTTGCGAACCATGATGGCCGCGATGATGAGGTAGATCACGCCCACGATGA
>CAYMRW010000376.1:0-2976 GCA_964392825.1 uncultured Rhodobacterales bacterium | reverse complement strand
GAGCTCTTCCTCGGCGACTTCAGCGAGGTGGGCGAGCCCGGCCTCAACTTCGCGCCCTGGCCGCTGGTCACGCACGAGGTGATCCCGGTGACGACGGAACGGACCGAGGACATCGGCGTCGGCCGAACCGGGAACCGGGGCGATATTGGTTTGATGCTGACGACCGACGAGAACATCGTCGACATCGATTTCCAGGTGGTCTGGAACGTCGCCGACCCGGCCGAGTTCCTGTTCAACCTCCGCGACCCGGAATCCACCGTGCGCGCGGTGTCGGAGTCGGCCATGCGCGAGGTCATCGCGCGGTCGGAGCTTGCGCCGATCCTCAACCGCGATCGCGCTCTCATCGCCCAGAACGTGCAGGAACTGATCCAGGGCACGCTTGAGACCTACGACGCCGGCATCAACATCGTCCGCGTCAACCTCGATCGCGCCGACCCGCCGGCGGAGGTCATCGACTCCTTCCGCGAGGTGCAGGCCGCCGAGCAGCAGCGCGACCGCCTGGAGCGCCAGGCCGATGCCTATGCCAACCGCGTGCTCGCCGGCGCCCGTGGTGAAGCCGCGCAGATCCTGGAGGAGGCCGAGGCTTACCGCGCGCGCGTCGTCAACGAGGCCGAGGGTGAGGCAAGCCGCTTTGCCGCGGTGCTCGAGGAATACACCAAGGCGCCCGAGGTCACGCGCAAGCGGCTTTATCTAGAGACGATGGAGGAGGTGCTGGGCCGCGTGAACAAGGTGATCCTCGACGAGCAGGGATCGGGCCAGGGCGTGGTGCCCTATCTGCCGCTGAACGAACTCAATCGCGGCCGACCGACGGAGCCGCAGGCCGCCGGAGGGTCGAACTGATGCGCAAGGCCACGATCATCATACCCATCGTCGTGATCGCGCTCGCGGCGCTCCTGTCGTCGATCTTTATCGTCGAGGAGCGGGAGAAGGCGCTGGTGCTGCAGTTCGGCCAGATCAAGCGGGTCAAGGAGGACCCCGGCATCGCGCTGAAGCTCCCGATCATCCAGAACGTGGCGCGCTACGACGACCGGATCCTGTCGCTCGACACCGACCCGATCGAGGTGACGCCGTCCGATGATCGGCGTCTCGTCGTCGACGCCTTCGCGCGGTACCGCATCGCCGATGTCGTCGACTTCCGCGAGGCCGTGGGCGTCGGCGGCATCCGCGATGCCGAGCGCCGGCTCGCCAACATCCTGAACGCCCAGGTCCGTGCGGTCCTGGGTTCCGAGGGCGTCACGTCGAACACCATCCTCTCCGAGGAGCGGACGGCGCTGATGAACCGCATCCGGGACGAGGCGCGGTCGCGCGCCGCGGCGCTGGGTCTCGAGGTCATCGACGTGCGGTTGAAGCAGACGAACCTGCCCGAGCAGAACCTCGAGGCGACGTTCGCCCGGATGCGGGCCGAACGCGAACGCGAGGCGGCGGACGAGATCGCCCGCGGCGAGGAGGCGGCGCAGCGCGTGCGCGCTCTGGCCGACAGGACGGTCGTCGAGCTCGAATCCGAAGCGGGTCGCGAGAGCGAGATCGTACGAGGCGAGGCCGATGCGCGGCGCAACAACATCTTTGCCGCGGCGTTCGGGCGCGACGAGGAGTTCTTCGAGTTCTACCGGTCCCTGACGGCCTACCAGCGGGCCCTGCAGGAAGGGAACTCGTCGCTCATTATCTCGCCCGACAGCGACTTTTTCGACTACCTCATCAACCCGGATGGACGGGGCTCGTCGCGGCCCTCGAACGCGACGGGGTCCGACGGCGGCACGGCGGCGACCGGATCTCCGCCCGAGGCTCCGGCAGAACCCGAAGCGGAGGGCGACGCCGAAACCATCCCGGAGGAGGGGGCCGACGCGGGCGCCGCAGCGCCCGAGACCCCCCGGACCGGAGCGGAGGCAGCCGCGGCTGCGCTGACCGTGTCGCCCGAGACGGGCAATGCCTCCGCGACGGATTGATCGCGGAGCTCGTTTGGGCGGCCGGCATCGTCCTTGCCGTGGAGGGTGCCGTCATCGCGCTGATGCCGCGGCGGCTCGAGGCGCTTCTCGAGGCGTTTCGGAGCATGGCCCCCGAGGCGCGGCGGCTGGCCGGGCTCGCCGGCCTTGCCGCGGGCCTCGCCCTGCTCACGCTGTCGGGTATCCTGGCAGCCTGAGACTCACGGCAGAGTGACGCGATGCGAGGGATGCGCGAGTTGAAGATGGCCCGCGCGATCGCTGAATGTGACGCACCGCGAGGCTTGGCGGCGCCGGTCCGCACCTCGCCCAGGACAACGGAGTACGACGTGACATCACAGGCATTGAGTCAGCGGACGGACGCGACCTTCGCGGGGGCATACCGCGCCCTCGCTGCGACCCTCATGGCGGCGATCATCGTCGCCTTCGGCGCGGTGCAGGCGCTCGCGCAGCAGACGCGGCCGGATACCTTCGCCTACCTCGCCGACCAGGTCAGCCCATCGGTGGTGAACATCACCACATCGACGAACGTCGCGCAGGCGATGGAGAACGGCCCGATCGTTCCCGAGGGCTCTCCCTTCGAGGACTTCTTCCGCGACTTCATGGAGCCGGACGGCGAGGGGCCGGAGCGGCGTGGTCCGCGCCGCAGCCAGGCGCTCGGTTCGGGCTTCGTGATCTCCGAGGATGGCTACATCGTCACGAACAACCACGTGATCGCCAACGCCGACGAGATCCTGATCGAGTTCTTCTCGGGCGAGGAGCTCGGCGCCGAGGTCATCGGCACCGATCCGAACACCGACCTTGCCCTTCTCAAGGTCGAGGCCGACGAGGCGCTGCCGTTCGTCCCCTGGGGCGAGAGCGACGATGCTCGCGTCGGCGACTGGGTGATGGCGATGGGCAACCCGCTCGGCCAGGGCTTTTCGGTTTCGGCCGGTATCGTCTCGGCCCGCGGCCGGGCGCTGTCGGGCAGCTACGACGACTACATCCAGACCGACGCCGCCATCAATCGCGGCAACTCGGGCGGCCCGCTGTTCAACAT
>CAYMRW010000375.1:0-2988 GCA_964392825.1 uncultured Rhodobacterales bacterium | reverse complement strand
GCGGCTGGCTCGGCGTCACCCCGCGGCAGGCCTACGTCACCACCGACGTCTCGATTGCGCCGCTGCTGCCGTCCTGGGCCTGGCTGCTCGTTGCCGCCTCTCTGATCGTCGGCGCCTGGCTCCGCGAGGGCCGCCGCTGAGTATGACCCGGCGCAGGTGGCTGCCGTGGTCGATCCTCGCCGTCGTCCTGCTGCTCGAGTTCGGCCTGCTCCTGGCGCTCATCCTGGGCGGCGAAGCGCTCGTCGACTTCCTGGCGTACCAGCGCGCGGCAGACGCCATCGCCGATGGCCGCTCGCCCTACGCGGACCCCGCGACGGCGCAGGAGGCGTGGCGGGCCATGCACCGGGTTCTCATCGAGGGTCACGAGGCGGACGAAATCATTCCGGGCCCCTACCTCTATCCGCCGTCTCTCGCGCTGCTGCTCGACGGGACCGGGCTGCCGCAGGCGGTGTTCCTGGTTCTGATCGTCGCTTCGGTCGCTGCCATTTGCATGATCCTCCTCGACGCGTCGACCGCGCCGGAGCCGCGGCTGGTCCTCGCCGTGGCCCTTTCCGCGGATGTCCTTCTGACCGTCTCGGGCGGCAACGCGGAGATCGTACTTGTTGCGCTGTCGGTCCTCGGCTGCCGGCTCTTCCACCTCGGCCGACCCGGGCTTGCCGGCCTCGCGGCAGCGGTCGTCCTGCTCGTCAAGCCGTTCTTCGCGCTGCTCTTCGTGGCATTCGCCGTGCTGCGACTCGGGGTGGCGGAAGGACGGCCGGCGGTCCTCCGGCGCACGCTGCTGGCCGCCGGAACCGCAGCCCTCCTCGTGGGCCTCGAGGCGCTGCGCTGGCCCGGCTGGCTGCGCAGCGATTTCCTGACCTACATGAGCGCGGCGAGCGACTACACGTACCTTGCGCTGCCGTCAGAGGTGCAGCGACCGCTCTCCGACTGGAACCGTGCACCCCTGCAGGTCCTCGTCACATTTGGCCTGCCCGTCGGGGCGGCGCAGGCTGCAACGCTCGCGATCTGGGCCGCCGTGCTCGGCCTGAGTGTCGGCGTGCTGCGGCATCGGCTGGAGTTCGCTCCGGCCTTTGCGCTCGCGTGGGTGATCTTCCTCTTCGCTCGGCCGATGACGCTGACGCTTTCCTTCTTCGAGTTCTTCGCCCTGGCGGCTCTCTGGCCGCTTGCGGGTAGGCGCGAACGTCGCCTGCTCGGGCTTGGCGCGGGACTGCTGGTGGCGTCGCACTGGGCCGCGCTGGCGCTCACCCTCCTCGGCGTCGCGCCGCGTCTCGCCACGCTGCAGACGGCGGCGCTGCCGTGGGAGACCGTGCTCGTCCTCCCCGCGACGTTCGCGCTGCTTCTGGTCTTCCTGCGGCGCCCGCCCGCCTTAGCCGCCCCACGCTAGCGGCAGGGCAACGGTGGTGTCGCCCCATCCATCGACGTTGGTTCGGGCTCGGACGACGATCTCGACCGTGAAAGCTGGAACCGACACGCCTAAAAGAGCGCGGGTGAAGGGCTGTTCCTCGACGTGGGGGTGGAGGAGCTCGCGGGTGGCGAGGACGGTGCCGTCGGGGAGTTCCACGCGCCAGCCGTCGGCGTAGTCGTCCCAGCCGGTGTCGGCGTGGCGAAGGGTGACGTCGAAGCGCCAGCCCCCGGGCCCGGGCGCGGCCTCGACGCCGACGATCTCGGCGGGGTCGGCCAGGGCCGGCGCGGCGAGGACGGCGAGAGCGGAGATCGCGAGCACTCTCATTCGGTCTTCTCCTTCTCGGTGAGGATGCGGTGCGGGTGGGAGGAGAACTCGCGGTCCCAGAGGGTCCAGACGGTAGCGAGCGTGGCGAGCATCAGCGGCACCACGCCGAGCATCCAGGTGGCCGCCGCGAGCGCGAAGTAGATCGCGCGGAGGCCCCGGTTGAAGTTGAACGCGGCGCGGATGTTCAGCTCGGCCGCCTGTCGCGCCACGGTCATCGCCATCGGATCGCCGGGCGCCGGGACCGCCGCCATCACCACCGAGCAGTAGCCGAAGAGGCGGTTCGACCAGACGAAGCGCAGGAACGCCGCGACGAGAAGCAGGGCCACGAGGAACAGCTTGAGCTGGTAGAGCTCGACCGGCCGCTCGTCGGCGAGCAGGCCGCCCGTGACCGTGCCCAGCATCTCGGCGTTGCCGGCGACGGCGAGGACGCCGCCGATCACCAGGATCGTGGTCGAGGCGAAGAACGAGGTGGCGTTGCGCAGGTTGCCGACGATCTGGCTGTCGAAGATGCGTTGGTCGCGGCGGGCCAGCTCGCGCATCCACTGGCGGCGGATCTCGGCCATCATCACGGTGACGCTGCGCCGGTCGCGGCCCGGATGCTCGATCACCCAGCCGGTGCCGAAGTAAGCGAGCGCCAGGAGCGCGAGCCCCGCCACGTCGGCGGGACTGAGGAGGGCGAGGATCTGGGTCACCGGCATCGGCTGGGAGCGTAGACCCCGCGGCGCTTGATGGGAATCGCCCTCCGGCCTAGTTCAGAGCGAGGAGGACCTCAAATGCAGATGCCAGAGCCTCGCGCCGAGATCGTGGCCCGGAAGGCGAGGCTCGTCGCCCGCCTTCAGGCGGCGCTGCCCGACGACGCGGTCATCCACGAGACGCACGAGGTGCGCGCCTACGAGTGCGACGCGCTGACCGCCTACCGCTGCCCGCCGCTCGCCGTGACGCTGCCCGCCTCGACCGAGGAGGCGGCGGCGGTCCTGCGGATCTGCCACGCCGAGGGGGTGCCGGTGGTGCCGCGCGGGGCGGGCACGTCGCTCGCGGGCGGGGCGCTGCCCACGGCCGACAGCGTCATCCTGGGCGTGGCGCGGCTGAACCGGGTGCTGGAGGTGAGCCTCGAGGACCGGATCATCCGGGTCGAGACCGGGCGCACCAACCTCAGCGTCACGGGCGCGGTCGAGGGCGACGGGTTCTTCTATGCGCCGGATCCGTCGTCGCAGCTCGCCTGCGCGATCGCCGGCAACATCGCGATGAACTCGGGCGGG
>CAYMRW010000374.1:0-2991 GCA_964392825.1 uncultured Rhodobacterales bacterium | reverse complement strand
TGAGCTTCCTGCCCGACGTCGCCATCTTCGCCGTCTTCCGCCGCACCGCCGAGCACCCCCTCTACCGGATCGAGAAGCGCCCGCGGCTGCGTCATCGCCAGGGCATGTACGCCGTCGTCGGCATGGACGGGCGGGTGCTCAAGCGGGGCCACGACCTCAGGTCCGTCCTGCACGTCCTCGACCGCAAGCTGATCCGCGCCATCGACTAGGCGCCGGACGGCGGCCGTGCCGGCGAAGGGCGGTCGGTCCTCGAACGCCGCCATCTCCTGGGGGGGACAGGAGCCTCGGCCGACCAGGAGACGGCTCTGGCGCCGGGACGGCCGGGCTGCGGTCGCCAGGACCGTTCAGCAGGTGGCGCGCAATCGGCGTAACGAAAACGGGAGGCGGGACCGGCGAGCCGGAACCCCGGCTGGCTCGACTCGATGCTCGCGGAAGACCGATGAAGTTCGTGGCCATCGCGAAGGCAGGACGCATGGCCCGGAGCGTCTGAGCGCTGGTCGCCCGCAGGGCTGCCCGCGAGCGACGCCCGACCACGGACGACAGCCGATCAGGCGGGCCCCGAGGCGGAGGGGTGCCGCCCAGGGAGGCGGCACGACACGCAGACGGGAACGCAACGACACCCAATCCGAACCGAAGCGCCCGCAGGTGATCGGGATCCGGCCTTCCGCGGTCCACATCGCGGCGCTCGGTAGATCATGCGGCCGACCCGACGGCTTACAGGGCCGCGATCGAAGGAAGCGCCATTGCGCAGCAGGCCCCTCCGAAAGGCTGCCTGAAGCGCCGCGCGGTCGGTCCACCCTTCAAGCCAGTGGATGAACCCTGGCGAAAGCCGCGCGAACGTTCCCGTATGGCCCAGCGCCAAGCCGGTCGTCCCTCCGCACGGCTGAAGCGCGCCTTCGTCCGGCTCGGAATCCTGTGCCGGGAGACGCGCGTTGGGGCAGGCTCCTCCGCACCGCGGGCCGCGCTGCGCTGACGGACGGGGCGGGGCTAGAGCCGGCGGCGCGCGCGGACGGGGCCGTCCCCCTGCGCCTCGATGCGGGCGCAGGCGGCATCGAGGGGCTCGTGGCAGACCAGCATCGCGTGGGCGTTCGCGTGCAGGATCGTGTCGGGTGCTGCGACCCAGGCCACGTGTCCCTCCCAGAACAGGAGGTCGCCCCGGCGCGGGGCCTCGGAGCCGGGAAGGTGCGTGACAAGCGACGCCTCCTGCTGGTCGCTGTCGCCGGGGCAGTCGATCCCGCAGGCGAGGCAGGCGACCTGCACGAGGCCCGAGCAGTCGATCCCGGTCCCCGTGTTCCCGGCCCAGAGGTACGGCGCGCCGAGAAACAGCTCCGCCACTCCGACCGGATCGGCGAACGGTTCGCCCACGGGGCGCAGGTGCCCGTCCACGACCCAGCCCGCCGGCGTCTCGGCCCAGCGGCCGTCGATCCCGTCGACCCGAAGCCGTGACCCGAAGGGCAGGCAATGCGACGGCGGCCGCTTCATGTCGGGCTCGGAGTAGACATGGGTATGGCGCGTTCGCACAGCGTGGGTGGCGGCGACGTAGGGCCCGAGGTGGTGCGACTCGAACCAGCCGCAATAGCCGTCCTTCGCGGCACGGCCGAAGGACCAGCCGCCGCGATCCTCGATGACGTCGACGCGGTCGCCGAACACGAGTTCGCGATCCCGCGGACCGCCGGGGGCCGCGTGCAGGAACGTCGACGCCGCGGCGATGCCGGTCGCCCACGGCTCGACATAGGCCGGGGCCTCGAGCTGCCCGCGGAGGGCCTCGGCGGCGACATGGTCGGTGGCGAAGCGCCGCCGCCGGTCCGTCACCGGGGGACGATCCGTGGCAGCGCCTCGAACAGCGCCCGCGTGCCCTGGCCGGCGCCGCCCTTGGGCCGGGCCGGTGCGGCGTTGGGCTGCCAGCCGTAGATGTCGAAATGGACGTAGCGCCCGCCCCCGACGAACCGGCGCAGGAACAGCGCCGCGGTGATGGCGCCGCCGAGGCCGCCCTTGGGCGCGTTGTCGAGATCGGCGATGCCGGGCTCGATCTGCGCCTCGTAGGGGGCGTGGAACGGCAGCCGCCAGACCGGGTCGCGCACCCGCGCGCCGGCCTCGGCCAGCGCCGCGGCGGTGGCGTCGTCGTCGGTGAAGAAGGGCGCGATGTCGGCGCCCACGGCGACCCGCGCCGCCCCGGTGAGCGTCGCCATAGACACCATCAGGTCGGGCGGATCCTCGGCCGAGAGGGCCAGGGCGTCGGCGAGGATCAGCCGCCCCTCGGCATCGGTGTTGTTGATCTCCACGGTCAGCCCGTTGCGTGCGGTCAGGATGTCGCCGGGGCGGTAGGCGGTGCCGGCGATCGCGTTCTCCACTGCCGGGATCAGCACGCGCAGTCGCATCTCGGTCCCGGTCGCGAGGATCATCCGTGCGAGGCCCAGCACCGCAGCCGCCCCGCCCATGTCCTTCTTCATCAGCGCCATCGAACCCGAGGGCTTGATGTTGAGACCGCCGGTGTCGAAGGCGACGCCCTTGCCCACCAGCGTCAGCCGCGGTCCCGCCGTGCCGTGCCGCATCTCGATCAGCCGCGGCGCGCGGGCCGACGCCGCGCCGACCGTGGCGATCAGCGGGAAACCCGAGATCAGAGCCTCGCCCGTCGTCACCTCGACCTCGGCCCCGAACTCGGCGGCGAGGGCGCGCGCCGCCACCTCGACCTCCGAGGGCCCCATGTCGAGGGCCGGCGTGTTGATGAGGTCGCGGGTCAGCGCCTCGCCCGCGGCGATGGCTTCGAGCCGCGCGGCGTCGCAGCCCTCGGGCGCCACCAGGTCGGCCAGGGGAGCTGGCGTCCGGCCGACGTAGCGGTCGTAGCGGTACCCCGCCAGCAGCCAGCCGAGCGCCGCCTCGTCGCGTTCCTCCGCCGCGAGGTCGCCGGCAAGCCGCCATGTCACGGCCGGCAGCTTCCGCCGCGCCGCGGCGACCGTGAAGCGCTCGCGCGCCGCCGCCGCGCGCTTGCCG
>CAYMRW010000373.1:0-3001 GCA_964392825.1 uncultured Rhodobacterales bacterium | reverse complement strand
AACGGATGACATCGCGATCACTTCTCGGCAGTGCAATCGTGGCGCTGGCGCTCGGTTCGACGATGCCGGCGTCGGGCCAGGAGAGCGGCGGCTCGGGGGAATCCGCGCATGCCGGGGACATGACCATCAATCCGGCGCAGATCCGCGAGACCGCCCGGCTGGGTCCGCGCAGCTTCTCTCCCTACGCCAACCGGTCGTTTCCGACGCGACCGCTCTGGGGCGATCAGCACGTCCATACCGGCTGGTCGTTCGATGCGGGCTTCATCAACTCCCTCTCGCCAGAGGACGCGCTGCGGCTCGCCCGGGGCGAGCAGGTGCAGAGCAACTTCGGCGTGCCGGTGCAGCTGGCCCGCCCGCTCGACTGGATGGCGATGACCGACCACTCTGACCTCATGGGCTCGACCCCGGCGGTGCGGGCCGGCAACCCCCTGGTGATGGACGATCCGCGCGTGCAGGCGTGGCACGACGCGATGAACGGCACCATCGAGGAGTCGACCGCCGCCGCGTTCGAGGCGGTGCAGGCGCAGAGCGACGGCAACCTGCCCGAGGTGCTGCAGAGCGACCAGCTCTTCCGGCAGGCTTGGACCGACTACACGGCGATCATCGAGGAGTTCAACGAACCGGGTCGCTTCACCGCGATGATCGGCTACGAGTGGACGCCGAACCCCGGCCCCGGCAACAACCTGCACCGCAACGTCATCTATCGCGGCGGCAAGGCCGAGGCCGACCAGCTGCAGCCCTTCACCACGTTCGAGAGCGTCGATCCCGAGGACCTCTGGACCTGGATGGAGACCTACGAGGCCGAGACCGGCGGGCAGCTCCTTGCCATCCCGCACAACGGCAACCTGTCGAACGGCCTGATGTTCGCGTTCGAGACGTTCACCGGCGAGCCGCTGACGCAAGCCTACGCCGAGCGTCGCCAGCGGTGGGAGCCGCTCTACGAGGTCACGCAGATCAAGGGCGACGGCGAGGCGCACCCGATGCTGTCGCCGACCGACGAGTTCGCGGACTACGAGACCTGGGACAAGGGCAACCTGACGCTGACGCCCAAGGAGCCCGGCATGATCGAGCACGAGTATGCGCGTGAGGCGCTCAAGAACGGCCTCATGCTCGAACAGGAGCTCGGCGCCAACCCGTTCAAGTTCGGCCTCGCCGGTGGCACCGACACCCACACCGCGCTGTCAACGGCCGAGGAGGACAACTTTTTCGGCAAGCACTCCGGCGTGGAGCCGTCGCCGCAGCGGTGGGAGCACCTGACGATGTCCTTCGGCGGCCGCGAGATCCTCGGCTGGGAGATGGCGGCGTCGGGCTGGACCGCGGTCTGGGCGACCGAGAACACGCGCGAGGCGATCTGGGACGCGATGCAGCGGCGCGAGGTCTACGCCTCGACCGGACCGCGGGTCTCGGTGCGCTTCTTCGGCGGCTGGGACTTCGTGCCCGAGGACGCGGGCGCCCGCGAGCCGGGCTGGATCGGCTACGACAAGGGCGTGCCCATGGGCGCCGACCTGCCTGCGGGGCCGGAGGGGGCGTCGCCCACCTTCCTCGTCGCGGCGCTGCGCGATCCGATCGGCGGCAACCTCGACCGCATCCAGATCGTCAAGGGCTGGGTCGACGCGGCGGGCGAGACGCAGGAGCGCGTCTACGACGTGGCGTGGTCGGGCGACCGCGCGCCGGGTGCGGACGGCAAGCTGCCGCCCGTGGGCGACACCGTCGACGTCGCGAACGCGACCTGGACCAACTCCATCGGCGCGCCCGAGCTGATCGCCGTGTGGGAGGATCCGGACTTCGATCCGGCGCTGCCCGCGATGTACTACGCCCGCGTCATCCAGATCCCGACGCCGCGCTGGACCGCCTACGAGGCGCAGCGGTTCGAGGTCGAGATGCCCGACGAGGTGCCGATGACCACCCAGGAGCGCGCCTACACCTCGCCGATCTGGTACGCGCCAGAAGGGTGATCCCCGGATCGCGCGTGTTCAGGCGCGGGCGGCCGCGAGCCGGAAGCTGAGGGCCTCGGCGATGTGGGGGCGGGCGACCCGCGCGTCGCCGGCGAGGTCGGCGATGGTGCGGGCGGTGCGCAGGACCCGGTGATAGCCGCGCGCGGTGAGGCCGAAGCGGTCGGCAGCGCGTAGGAGCAACTCGCGGCCCTCGGCGTCGGGGGCCGCGACCTCGTCGAGGAGCGCGCCCTCGGCATCGGCGTTGGTCCGCGCCGTGGGGTGGCCCTCGTAGCGGACCCCCTGGACCTCGCGGGCGGCGGCGACGCGGGCGGCGACGGAGGCGGAAGGCTCGCCGCTCGCCGGCAGGTCGAGATCGGCGAAGGCCACGGGCGGCACCTCGATGCGGATGTCGAAGCGGTCCATCAGCGGGCCCGAGACCCGGCCGAGATATTCCTCGCCGCAGACCGGGACCCGGGCGCAGGCGCGCGCGGGGTCGGGCAGGTAGCCGCAGCGGCAGGGGTTGGCGGCGGCGACCAGCAGGAAGCGGCAGGGGTAGCGGACATGGGCGTTGGCGCGGGCGACGACGACCTCGCCCGTCTCGAGCGGCTGGCGCAGCGTGTCGAGGACCTGACGCGAGAACTCCGGAAACTCGTCGAGGAACAGCACGCCGTTGTGGGCGAGGCTTATCTGCCCGGGCTTGGCGCCCTTGCCGCCGCCGATGATGGCGGCGGGCGAGGCGGTGTGGTGCGGATCGCAGAAGGGGCGCGCGCGGCTGATCCCGCCCTCGCGGAGGGTGCCCGCCAGGGACTGGATCATCGACGTCTCGAGCGCCTCGGCCGGCGAGAGCGGCGGCAGCAGGCCGGGGAGGCGGGCGGCGAGCATCGACTTGCCGGACCCCGGGGTGCCGACCATCAGCATGTGGTGACGGCCGGCGGCCGCGATCTCGAGCGCGCGCTTGGCCCGCTCCTGGCCGCGGACGTCGACGAGGTCGCGCAGGCCCGTCTCGGCCGCGACCTCGCCCGGCTTCGCGGGGCAGAGCGGCGCCCGGCCGGTGAAGTGCGCGACGG
>CAYMRW010000372.1:0-3002 GCA_964392825.1 uncultured Rhodobacterales bacterium | reverse complement strand
TCGTCTTCGGCGCCCACGACGACGCGCGACGGACGGCGCGCGACCTGCTCGACGCGGGGGCCGAGGTCGTGGCCTGCGTCGACCCCCGCGACGATGCCGGGCGCGAGGACGACCTGCCGGTCCGCCGCGGCGTCGTCTGCGGCGTGCGCGGCGGGCGCGGCGTCTCGGCGGTCCGCATCCGCGACGCCGCCCGGGAGGCGTGGGTCGAGGCCGACTGCCTCGCGGTCGCAGGCGGCTGGAACCCGGCCATCCACCTTTCGTGCCACACCGGCGGGCGTCCGGTCTGGGACGATCGCATCCAGAGCTTCGTCCCGGGGGAGCGGATGCCTCAGGGCATGGTCGCCGCCGGTGCCGCTCGCGGGGTCTTCGACACCGCGGGATGCCTCGACGACGGCCTCGCCGCGGTGCGTCGCGCCGTCGGTGCGGACGACATCGCGCTGCCCAGCGCGCCGCGCGGCGATGGCCTGCGGGCGGTGCCGCTCTGGCGGGTTCCCGGGCGCGGGCGCGCCTTTCTCGACATTCAGAACGACGTCACGGTCAAGGACGTGGAGACGTCCGTCGCCGAGGGCATGGCGGCGTCCGAGCACCTCAAGCGCTGGACGACGCAGGGGATGGCGACCGACCAGGGCCGCACGTCGGGCGTCACCGCGCTCGGCGTGCTGGCCGAGATCACGGGCAGAACCCCGGCGGAGGCCGGAACGACCACGTTCCGCCCGCCATACACGCCGATGCCGATCGCGGCGGTCGGCACCGGCGGCCGCGGCCAGAGGTTCGCGCCGCTCCGGCGATCCCCGTCGCACGAGGCGGCCGTGGCACACGGCGCGCCGATGATCGAGGCGGGGCTCTGGCACCGGCCGTCCTACTTCCCGGCGCCGGGGGAGACGACGTGGCGGCAGTCCTGCGACCGCGAGGTCGGGATGGTCCGCGGCGCCGTCGGCGTCATCGACGTCTCGACCCTCGGCAAGATCGAGGTCGGCGGGCCCGATGCGGGCGCCTTCCTCGACCTCGTCTATGCAGGGCGCATGTCGACGCTCTCCGAGAAGCGCGTCCGCTACGGCCTGATGCTGCGCGAGGACGGTCACGTCATGGACGACGGGACCTGCGCCCGCCTCGATGCGGAGCGCTGGCTGGTCACCACGACGACGGCCGCGGCCGGTCAGGTGCTGCGCCATATGGAGTTCGTGAGCCAGTGCCTCCGCCCCGACATGGCGGTCCGCATGACGAGCGTCACCGACCATTGGGCGCAGTTCGCCGTCGCGGGCCCGAAGGCCCCGGAGGTGCTCGAGCGTGTCCTCGACGCGGTGCCCGACATCCCCTTCATGGGCTGGACCCCGATCTCGGTCACGGGGATCGAGGGCCGCCTCTTTCGCATCTCGTTCTCGGGCGAGACGGGCTACGAGCTCGCCCTGCCGGCGCGCTGGGGCGCCGCCGCCTGGTCGCTCCTCGTCGCCCAGGCCGAAGCGAGCGACGGCTGCCCCTACGGCCTCGAGGCCATGGAGGTGATGCGGATCGAGAAGGGCTTTCTCACGCACCGCGAGATGGACGGACGGACCACGGCCTTCGATCTCGGCATGCGGGTCCGCGACGGATCCATCGGCGCGGCGGCTGCCACGCGGCCGGGGCTCACGGGGTCGGGGCGCGCGCAGCTTGTCGGCCTGAGCTCCGACCTGCCGATCACGGCGGGGGGGCTGCTGCTGGCCCCGGGCCGCAGCCTAAGCACGGAAGCGATCGAGGGGCACGCGACGTCGGGTTGCTGGTCGCCCACGCTTGGCCGCTATCTTGGCCTGGCGCTCGTCCGGGACGGCCGCGCCCGCCACGGCGAGACGCTGCACCTGGAGGACGCGATGCGAGGGGAGCGCGCGGAATGCGTCGTCGGTCCGCCTTGCGCCTTCGATGCCGACGGGACGCGCATGCGGGGGACGGCATGAAGCTTTCCGCCGACGATCCCTGGGTCGACGTTCCGGGCCGGGTAGGTGCCTTGGCGCTGCGGCCGGTCGACCTCGGCCCGGTGACGGAGGTCCTGGGGCTGCCCGGTCGCGATCTCGACGCGGGCCTGCGCGCCGCCGTGGGCATCGGCGACCCGGGCCCCGGCCGGTCGGACCGGCGTGATGGGATCCGCGTGCTTTGGTCCGGCCTCGATGCCGTCCTCGTCGTCGGCGCGCGGGTCCGGGTCGATGGCGCCCTTTGCGTCGATCAGGGCGATGCCTGGGCGGCCCTCATGCTCTCGGGCGACGTCCGATCGGTACTCGCCCGGCTCTGCCCGCTCGACCTGCGCGAGGCGGCGTTTCCGGTGGGCGCGACGGCGCGCTCTCTTCTCGGGCATGTCGGGATGATCTTGTCGCGACTCCCGGGCGAGGATTGGCTGCTCCTCGTGCCGCGCCCGATGACGTCGACCGTCGCCCACGACCTCGTCGAGGCATCCGAGGGTCTGGCGGCTCGCCGGCGGACCGCTGGACAGGGAAGGGGGGGCGCCGGATAGTCGGCGCATGAGTCTCCCCGACGGTTTCCTCGACGAGCTGCGGACGCGGCTGAGCATCGCGCAGGTCGTCGGCCGCCGGGTGACTTGGGATCAGCGACGTTCGAATCAGGCCAAGGGCGATTTCTGGGCGCCGTGCCCGTTCCACCAGGAGAAGACCGCGAGCTTCCACGTCGACGACCGCAAGGGCTTCTATCACTGCTTCGGCTGCCACGCGGGCGGCGACGCCATCGCCTTCGTGCGCGAGACCGAGAACGTGGGCTTTCGCGAGGCGGTCGAAATCCTCGCGCGGGAGGCCGGCATGACGCTTCCCGCGCCCGATCCGCACGCCAGGGCCAGGGCCGACCGGAACGGCACGCTGCGCGACGTCGTCGCCGAGGCGGTGCGCTACTACCGGCTGCAGATAAGGACCGCCGCCGCGGGAGCCGTGCGCGAGTACCTCGCCGGCCGCGGCCTCGGCTCCGAGGCGGTGGAGCGCTGGGAGATCGGGTTCGCCCCCGACCGGCGCCGCGGCCTGCTCGAAGCG
>CAYMRW010000371.1:0-3006 GCA_964392825.1 uncultured Rhodobacterales bacterium | reverse complement strand
AGGCGGTGAGCGACCGGATCGCCGTCCTCTACTTCGGCGCCGTGGTCGAGACCGGACCGGCGGATGCCGTCTTCGCCCATCCGCGGCACCCGTACACGAAGCTTCTCGCCGAGAGCGCGCCGGTCGTCGGTCGCCTCCTCGCCGCGCCCGAAGGCAAGGACACCGAACTCCCCGATCCGCTGAACCCGCCTGCGGGTTGCGCCTTTCGCGCCCGCTGCCCGCGCGCCGTCGACCGCTGCGCCGCCGAGGATCCGCCGCTTATGGACATGGGGTCGGGGCAGGAGGCGGCGTGCTTCAATCCCATCCCGCGGCGCGAGGCTGCCGGTGTCGTGCCCGGCGCCGAGCCGACGCCGCGCCCCGGGCCCTGAAAGCCGGGGGCCTCAGGCGGCGAGCCAGCGGGCGAGGGCGTCGTTCACCGGCCCGGGCCGTTCGAGGACCGGCAGGTGACCAGCGCCCTCGACGACGACGAGGCGCGCCTGCGGCATCAGGCCGGCCATCAGCTCGTGCCGCGCGACCGGGCAGAGCATGTCCTCGCGCCCGCAGAGGACGAGCGCTGGCCCCCCGTAGGCGCGGAGCGTGGCCGTCTGTTCGGGCCGGTCGCGAAGGGCGCGGGACTGACGCACGAAGACCTCGGGGCCGAGCGACAGCGCCATCTCCATGCAGAGATCGAGGATCGCCTGCCGGTCGGACCCGGCGGAGAGGTAGTTGGGCTTCATCTCGTCGCGCATGACGCGGCGTAGGGCGCCGGCCTCGACCGCCGCGATCTGCGGCGCGCGCCGCGCCCGGACCTCGGGCGCCTCGGCGAGCGGGTTGGTGTCGAGGAGCGCCAGGCGCTCCACCCGCTCGGGCGCCTGCCGCAGCACCTCCATCGCGACGATGCCGCCCATCGAGAGCCCGGCCAGCGCGAAGCGGGGCGGCGCGTGCGCCAGAACCTCCGCGGCCAGCGCCGCCATCGTCTCGTGCCCGCCGACCGGCGCGTGGTGCATCGCGCGGTCGCCGCCCAGCGCGGCAACCTGCGGCCCGAAAAGGCGCGCGTCGCACATCATCCCCGGCAGAAGGACGAGGGGCGTCATGCGCGGATGCGCGCCGCCCCCTCGGCCAGCGTCGCGAGCTTGGCCCAGGCGATCTCGGGGACCACGGCGCCGAACCCGGCGAAGGTGCCGAACCCGCAGTCCGACCCCGCCATCACCCGGTCGGCCCCGACGATGTCGGCGAAGCGGGCGAGGCGCTGCGCCACGACCTCCGGGTGTTCGACGAAGTTCGTGGTCGTGTCGACGACGCCCGGGACCAGCACCTTGTCGTCGGGAATCTCCGCCCGGCGGTCGCGGAACACCGCCCATTCGTGGGCGTGACGCGGGTTCGACGTCTCGAAGAGGAGGTAGCGCGCGGGCGCCTGCATGAGCACCCCGAACACCTTGTCCATGCCGATGTCGCAGACGTGCGGCCCCTCGTAGTTGCCCCAGCAGATGTGCAGGCGGATGCGGTCCCGCGGCAGGTCGCCGAGGGCGTGGGCCAGCGCCTCGAGGTGCATCGCGGCGACCTTCAGGAACTCCGCATCTGTAAGGTCGGTGAACAGCATGTGCCGCGACAGCGCCAGGTCGGGGCAGTCGAGCTGCAGCACCAGCCCGGCCTCGACGATGGTCCGGTACTCCTCGGCCATCGCGTTCGCCAGCGCCTCCAGATAGGCCTCGCGCGTGGCGTAGTGATCGTTCTGCAGGAAGAGCGAGATGACGCCCGGGGAGGCCGCGTTCATGAAGCCGTCCGCCGCGCCGTGCTCAGCCATCGCGGTCTTGAGGTTGGCGATGTCCTTCTGCAGCTCGCCCTGGCCTTTCGACCGGACCTCGCCCACGCACATCGGCCGGGCGTACTTCGGCGTGCCGCCCGAGTCGGCGAGACGCTGCAGGAAGCTGGGGAACATCTTCAGGTCGGCGGGCGCGTTCCGCGGGCTGTCGCCGCCGAAGCCCTCGTAGCGGTCCTTGACGTAGGTGGCGTAGCTGATCTTCGACGTCTCTCCGTCCGAGACGACGTCGACCCCCGCCTCGACCTGGCGCCGCACCGTCTCCGCCACCGCGCGGGTCATGGCGGCGTCAAAGGCGCCCGCGTCGTAGTCCTCGCCCCGCTCGCGCGCGAACAGGAAGTCGACGACCTCTTGGCTGCGAGGCAACGATCCCGTGTGGGTGACCCGGACGCCGGTCATGCCGCCTTCCAAGTGGGGCCGGGCGCGTCGTCGGTGCCGACGACGTGGTAGAGCGCGGCCTCGCCCGACATCGCGGGCCATGCGGCATGGTCGAGGTCGGCCGGGACGAGGGCGGTGTCGCCCGGCGCCAGGGTCTCCTCGCCGCCATCCCAGGACAGACGCCAGTGGCCCCTGACCGGCATCAGCACGCTCGCACGGTCGTGACGGTGCGGTGTCTCGGTGGCGCTGGCGCGGGTCACCAGGGCGACCTCGAAGCCGGGGCGGTCGCGGACGAGGCCGCGCTCGCCGATGACCGCGACCGGGCGACGGGCGGCGAGCGCCACCATGTCGTGATAGCGTCGCACGTAGCCGCCCACGACCTCCATCGGCGAGGGTTCGGGGAACGCCTCGAGCTCGGCGTCGGTGAGAAGCGGCATCGGCGCGACGCCCTCGGGCAGCGACTGGCCCGCCTTGGTGTCGTAGAGCTTGCCGGTCTCGGCGAGGACCAGGCCGTGATCGGCCGCGTCCTCGATCACCTGCGGCGCCCAGATGACGCCGCCGCCGGCGTCGTCGCCGCCGAGGATCGCCATGATCATGCCGTAGTCCTGGCCCACGTTCTCGAAGCCGCGGAAGATGCCCGTCGGGATGTCGAAGATGTCGCCTGCCTCCAGCACCACCTCGCCGGCGGTGCCCCGACGGCCCCAGAAGAAGCGCCAACGGCCGTGCAGGACGTAGAACACCTCGGCCGTGCGGTGCGAGTGCAGCGAGTTCCGGCAGTAGGGCGGCTGTCCCGCGGCGCCGATGTTGAAGCCCGGCGTCTCGCGGATGTG
>CAYMRW010000370.1:0-3026 GCA_964392825.1 uncultured Rhodobacterales bacterium | reverse complement strand
CCAGCCGCCGCGAGGCGAGCCGCGGCGGCAGCGCGCACCCGGCCTCGAGCAGCGCGTCGCAGCGGTCCAGGCAGCGGTCGACCACGGCACGCAGTGCCGGGGTCAGGGCGCCGCCGGCGAGGTCCCCCGGGAACACGCCCGCCGCCTCCAGCCAGGCCGCGGGAAGGTAGACACGCCCGAGATGCGTCCGGTCGAAAGCGATGTCCTGCAGGTGGTTGAGGACCTGCAGCGCCGTACAGATGGCGTCGCTCGGCCCAATTAGCGCCGCGGGTTCGTCGTGGATCTCGAGGAGGAAGCGGCCGACCGGGTTGGCCGAGGCATCGCAATAGGCCACGAGGTCGTCCCAGGTGTCGTAGCGATACCCGCGCGCATCCTGCCGGAAGGCGTCGAGAAGCCGGCGCGCGTGGCGAAGCGCCGCAGAGCGGCCCGCAGCGTCGAGGCGGTCGCGGAGCCGCAGCGCCTCGGGCGCCCCGTCGTGTCCGCCGTCCAGCCCGCGCGCCATAGCGTCGAGGCCGGCAAGCTTGGCCTCCGGCGTGAGGCCCGGTGCGTCGGCGATGTCGTCGGCCGCCCGCGCGAAGTCGTAGAAGGCGCCGACGAGCGGGCGCAGATCACGCCGGATGAGGGGCGAGGCCACGAGGAAGTTCTCGCGCGGGCGCGTCCCGGGTGGCGGGCTCGCCTGCGACGAAGACTGCATCTTTGACTGTCCCCGCAAACGCGATACCTCCGGACGACAATTGATGAGCGCAGGGGCCAGAATAGCCGGCGATGCAGTCGTTGCCATTCAAAAACGCGGGACGGATGAACGGCGGCGGCGCCATCGCGACGATGGCCCTCGCCGCGGCCTGTCTCGGCGGCGCGGCGGCCGCCGGCGATCTCGAGATCACCGTCGAGGGGCTGCGGAACGACGCCGGGACCGTGCGCGTGGCGATCTGTTCACGGGGAACCTTCCTGACGTCGTCCTGCCCGCACACCGGCAGCTTTCCGGCGCCGCAGACCGCGGTCCGCATCCCCGGGGTGCCGCCGGGCACCTATGCCATCCAGGCTTTCCACGACGAGAACGGCAACGGCGAGGTCGACAGATCCCGGTTCGGCCGCCCCCTCGAGGGCATGGCCTTCAGCCGCGACGCGCAGATGCGGCTCGGCCCACCCACCTTCGCCGACGCCGCCTTCCGGCTCGACGACGACACCGCGAGAGCCACCCTGACGATGCGATACTTCGAGTGAAGATGAGGACCATGACCCCCAAGACGATCGTGCTCGGCGCCGGGCCGGGCGGACTGGCCACGGCGATGCTGCTGCGCGCCCGCGGCGCCGACGTGACGCTCTTCGAGCGATCCGATCAGGTGGGCGGCCGCACCGGCGCCATCCGCAAGGACGGCTACACCTTCGACATCGGCCCGACCTTCTACCTGTACCCGGACGTCCTGCGCGAGATCTTCGCGGCCTGCGGGCGCTCGCTCGACGACGAGGTCGAGCTCACCCGGCTCGATCCGATGTACCGGCTGCAATTCGACGACGGCACCACGTTCGAGGCGACGCCCGACGTGGAGCGCCTGACCGAGCAGGTCGCGCGGATCGACCCGGCGGACGCCCGGAACGTGGCCGCCTACCTCGATGAGAACCGGGCCAAGTTCGACGTCTTCTCCCCGATCCTGCAGCGCCCGTTCCACGGCTTCGCTTCGCTGGTGAAGGCCGACATGGCGCGCGCGTTCCCGCTGTTCCGCCCCTGGCTCACGGTCGACCAGGACCTGCGGCGCTGGTTCCGCAACCCCGACGTGCGGCTCGCCTTCTCGTTCCAGTCGAAATACCTCGGCATGTCGCCGTTCAAGTGCCCCTCGCTCTTCACCATCGTGGCGCACGTGGAATACGGGTTCGGCGTCTATCACCCGACAGGCGGCTGCAACGCGATCCCGCGCGCCATGGCACGGGTCGCCACCGAGATGGGGGTCGACATCCGCCTGTCGGAGCCCGTCGAGGAGCTGATGTTCGAGGGCCGCCGCGCCGTCGGCGCCCGCACGCGGCACGGCGAATACCGGGCCGATGCGGTCGTGATGAACGGCGACTTCGCCAACACCATGAAGGCCGTCGTGCCCGACCGGCTGCGCCGGCGCTGGACCGACGCCAAGATCGACGCCAAGAAGTACTCGTGCTCGACCTTCATGCTCTACCTTGGCGTCGAGGGCACGTTCCCCGACATGCATCACCACACCATCTACCTGTCCAAGGACTACCTGACGAACATTAGCGAGATCGACGCCGGCCTCGCGCCCGAGGATCCGACCATCTACGTCCAGAACGCCTCGGTCACCGACCCGACGCTGGCGCCCGAGGGGCACTCGACGTTCTACGTGCTGGTCCCCGTCGGCAACCTCTCGGGCGGCGTGGACTGGCAGACGCTGGCGCCGAAGTACCGCGAGAAGATCCTCAAGCGGCTCGAACGGCTCTGCGGGCACGACATCCGGCCGCGCATCCGCACCGAGGTCATGTTCACGCCGGAGGACTGGCAGGCGCAACTTTCGATCTTCCGCGGCGCCACGTTCAATCTGGCGCACAACCTCGGCCAGATGCTGCACTGGCGCCCGCGGAACCGGTTCGAGGACGTGCAGGGCGTCTACCTGACGGGCGGCGGCACGCATCCGGGGTCGGGCCTGCCCACCATCTTCGAGAGCGCCAAGATCGCCAGCGACCTTGCGGCACAGGATCTCGGGCTGCCGCGGAACGCGGTCCCGCAGGGCATCGGCATGAGGGAGGCTGCGGAATGAGCAAGGTCGGCATCATCGGCGCGGGGCTCGGCGGGCTCGCCGCCGCCTGCACGCTGGCGGCACGCGGGCACAAGGTCACGGTTCTCGAGAAGAACACTTGGATCGGCGGCAAGGCCGCGGTGCTCGAGGACTGCGGTTTCCGCTTCGACATGGGCCCGACGATCCTGACGATGCCGCGGGTTCTCGAGCGCATCTTCGGCGAGGCCGGCCGCGACCTGTCCGACCATCTCGACCTCGTGCGGCTCGACCCGCAATGGCGCTGCT
>CAYMRW010000369.1:0-3040 GCA_964392825.1 uncultured Rhodobacterales bacterium | reverse complement strand
AGGCCGCCGCGGTCTCGCGCAGGGCGTCGAGCTTCTCGGGCGACGGCTCCTCGTGCACGCGGTAGAGAAGCGGCGAGCGGCGCGTCTCAAGCGCCTCCGCGGCCGCGACGTTGGCGAGCACCATGAACTCCTCGATCAGGCGATGCGCGTCGAGGCGCTCGCGAAAGGCGACCGAGGTGACGCGGCCGTCGTCGTCGAGGACGATGCGCCGCTCCGGCAGGTCGAGGTCGAGCGGCGCCCGCCGCTGTCGCGCCGCCCTTAGGCTGGCATAGGCGGCGTAGAGCGGGCGGATCACCGCATCCATCAGCGGACCGGCGCGATCGGACGGGCTTCCGTCGATCGCCTCCTGCACCTCGCCGTAGGTGAGGCTCGCCGCCGAGCGCATCAGGCCACGCACGAAGCGCTGGTCGATCTTCCCCCCCTCGGCGTCGATGCGCATGCGCACGGCGATCACCGCCCGTGGGACGCCCGCGTGCAGCGAGCAGAGGTCGGCTGACAGCCGCTCCGGCAGCATCGGCACGACGCGGTCGGGGAAATAGGTGGAGTTGCCGCGCTGCCGCGCCTCGCGGTCGACGGGACCGTCAGGGCGGACGTAGTGGGCGACGTCGGCGATGGCGACCCAGAGGACGTGCCCGCCGGGGTTGGCCGGATCGTCGTCCGCCTCGGCCCAGACGGCGTCGTCGTGGTCGCGCGCGTCCTCGGGGTCGATGGTGACGAGGGGCAGGTCACGCAGGTCCTCGCGGCCCGAGAGGCCGGCGGGGCGCATCGCGTCGGCGGCTTCGAGCACGGCGTCGGGGAACTCGTTCGGGATGCCGTGCTGGTGGATGGCGATGAGCGACACCGACCGCGGCGCCGACGGATCGCCGAGGCGGGTGACCACCCGCGCCGACGGCAGCCCGAAGCGCGCCTTTGGCCCCGTGCCCTCGGCCTCGACCAGCTCGCCGTCCCGCGCGCCATGTGTCTGCCCCGGCGGCACCTTCCACTCCCGGTCCGCGCCCTTGTCGATCGGCAGGATGCGCCCGCCCTCCGGCCCCTTGCGGAAGACGCCGAGGATGCGCCGCGGATGCGTGCCGATGCGGCGGATCAGCCGCGCCTCGTAGCGGTGGTCGTCGGCGCGGACCTCGGTCAGCTTGGCGAGGATGCGGTCGCCCGGTCCCAGCGCGGGATCGGATTGTCGGGAAACCAGCAGGATACGCGGCTCCGGCCCCTCGCCCTGCCACTCGAGCGGCCGCGCGGCGAGGTCGCCGTCGGCATCGGGTTCGCCGATCTCGAGGACCGAGACCGGGGGCAGGCGGTCCGGGTCGCGGTAGGTTCGGCGACGCCGCTCCAGATGCCCCTCGTCCTCGAGCTGCCGCAGGAGGCGCTTGAGGTCGATCCGGTCCTGCCCCCTGATCCCGAAGGCCTTGGCGATGTCGCGCTTGGCCGTCTGCGTCGGGTTGTCCGAGATCCAGCTCAGGATCTCGTCCTTCGAGGGGATGCGGCTCATGCGGCGCAGCTAGCACGCCCGGCACGGACCGTCCAACGCCGGCCAGCGATGCTCGCGAACGGCCTCATGCCGCCTGGCCGAACCAGCGCTCGAGCACGCGGCGATAGACGTCGCGCAGTTGCAGGATGTGGTCCACCTGCACGTTCTCGTCGGTCTGGTGCATCGTCGCGCCGACGAGCCCGAACTCGACCACGGGGCACATTGCGCGCACGAAGCGCGCGTCTGAGGTTCCACCCGAGGTCGAGAGGACGGGGTCGACCCCGGTGACCTCGCGGACCGCGGCGCGCACGAGGTCGCTGAGGTCGCCGGGAGGCGTCAGGAAACTCTCGCCCGAGACCCGCGTGGCGATCTCGAAGGCCACGCCGGTGTCGTCCGCGACCAGCGCGGCCTCGGCGCGGATCCAGGCCTCGATGCCGGCGGCGGTCTGCACGTCGGCAAAGCGGACGTTCAGCGTCCCGCGGCAGGTCGCGGGGATGACGTTGACGGCGGGGTTGCCCGTCTCGACGGAAACCGCGGCGACGGTCGTCGGGTCGAAATGCGCGCTCCCCTCGTCGAGGGGCGCGCTGGACAGGCGGTCGAAAAGCCGACAGAGGGCCGCCACGGGGTTGCGGGCGCGGTGCGGGTAGGCGGCATGGCCCTGCAGGCCCGTGGCGGTCACGAAGACCGTGGTGGCGCCGCGCCGGCCGATCTTGATCGTGTCGCCCATGCGCTCCGGGCAGGTCGGCTCGCCGACGATGCAGGCGGCCATGCTCTCTCCGTGGGCGCGCATCCAGTCCAGGATGGCGGGCGTGCCGTCGGTGCTCGACCCCTCCTCGTCACCCGTCACTGTGATGAGGATGGCGCCGTCGGCGGGCGGCGCCTCGCGAACGAGGTCGCAGGCGGCGGCCACGAACGCCGCGACTCCCGACTTCATGTCGGCGGCGCCGCGGCCCCAGAGACGGCCGTCCCGCACGACGCCGCCGAAGGGATCGTCGTGCCAGGCAGACGGGTCGCCCGGCGGCACGACGTCGGTGTGGCCGTTGAAGCCGAAGGTGCGCGGATGCCCCGCGGGCCCCCAGCGCGCGACGAGGTTCGAGATGCCGGCCCGGTCGGCGCGGAACGTCTGGAACCCCGCTTCGGCCAGCGTCTCCTGCAGGAGCGGGATCGCGCCCGCATCCTCGGGCGTGACCGAGGGGCAGCGGATCAGGCGGGCGGCGAGATCGACGGGATCGCAGGTCATGGACGGCGCCTAACCGGCGCCGCCGTCCACCGCAACACTCGCCCCTGGCGATACCTCGCGCGCGGATCGGGTCAGGCGCGGCCCTTGATGGCGCGGTAGCCGGCGATGAGGATGCAGGCGCCGATGATGCCCGCGATCAGCCGACCGAAGAAGCCGCTGCTGAAGCCTTCGGCGAAGATGAGGCCGAGAATCGCGTTCAGGACGATCGCGCCGACGATGCCGAGGATGATGTTGAGCAGCAGACCGTGGTCCGCCTTCATGATCTTCTCGGCGATCCAGCCCGCCAGCCCGCCGGCGATGATTGCCCCAATCCACCCCATGTCCCGTCTCCTCGC
>CAYMRW010000368.1:0-3048 GCA_964392825.1 uncultured Rhodobacterales bacterium | reverse complement strand
ATCTCGGACGCTTCAATGCCGGCGAGTACACGGCCGCGGCCGAGCCCGAAGCGCTGGCGCGGACGATCAGCCGCGTCCTCTATCCCGACGACACGACGCTGCAGGGCAAGGAACTGCGGCTGAAGCAGGAGTACTTCTTCACCGCGGCCTCGCTGCGGGACATCCTGCGCCGGTTCGAGACGGAGTACGACGATCTTCGCGCCCTCCCGCGCAAGGTCGCGATCCAGCTCAACGACACCCATCCGGCGATCGCCGGCCCGGAGCTGGTGAGGCTCCTGCACGACGAACGGGGGATGGAACTCGACGAGGCCATCGTCACCGCGCGCGGCTGCCTGAACTATACCAACCACACGCTTCTGCCCGAGGCGCTCGAGCGCTGGCCCGAATCGCTGATGGCGCACCTCTTGCCGCGGCACGTGCAGCTGATCGAACGCATCGACGCGGCGCACGCCGCCGCGCACCCCGAGCGAACGGTCTCGATCCGGAGCTATGGCGACGTGCGCATGGGCGAGCTGAGCTTCATCATGGCGAACCGGGTGAACGGCGTCTCGGGCCTCCATACCGAACTGATGAAGAAGACGGTCTTCCAGGACCTGCACCGCCTGCATCCCGAGCGGATCGTCAACCAGACGAACGGCGTCACGCCGCGCCGCTGGATGCTCTCGTGCAACTGGCGCCTGTCGTCGCTCGTGACCGAAGCGATCGGCACCGGGTGGGCCGAGGATCTCGAGGAGATCTCGAAGCTCGAGGGGGTCGTAGACGACGCCGCCTTCCGCGAGCGGTATCACGCCGCCAAGCGCGCCAACAAGTCGGACCTCTCGGACTGGCTGGCGGACACGCGCGGCGTTCGCGTCGACCCGCAGGCGATGTTCGACATCCAGGTCAAGCGGATCCATGAGTACAAGCGCCAGCACCTGAACATCCTCGAGGCGATCGCGCTCTGGCAGGCCATCCACGACGACCCGAACGGCGACTGGACGCCCCGGGTTAAGATCTTCGGCGGCAAGGCGGCCCCGGGCTACGTCTTCGCCAAGGAGATCATCCACCTCATCAACTCGGTGGGGCGGGTGCTCAACAACGACCCGATCACCAACAAGCTGCTACAGGTGGTCTATCCGGCGAACTACAACGTGACGCTGGCCGAGAAACTGATCCCCGCGGCCGACCTCAGCGAGCAGATCTCGACCGCCGGCAAGGAGGCGTCGGGGACGGGTAACATGAAGTTCGCCCTGAACGGCGCGCTGACCGTCGGCACACTCGACGGCGCCAACGTCGAGATCCGCGAACGGGTTGGCGCGGAGAACTTCTTCCTCTTCGGCATGACCGCCGACGAGGTCGTCGAGCGGCGCCAGGTCGAGGGGCACGCCAGACGCGCCATGGCCGACGATCCGCGCCTCGCGCGGGCCATCGCCGCAGTCGAGGACGGCACCTTCTCGCCCGAGGATCGGGGCCGGTTCCACGGCATCGCGCGCAACTTGACCGACGCCGACTATTTCCTCGTCTGCTCGGACTTCACCGAGTACTGGCGGGCTCAGCGCGAGATCGACACGGTCTACACCGACACCGACCGCTGGACCCGGATGGCGGCCTTCAACACGGCACGCTCGGGCTGGTTCTCGTCGGACCGGACCATCCGCGGCTACATGGCCGACATCTGGGGTGCCGAGGCGATCGGCTGCGGGCAAGACATGTCCTGCGACAACTTGCCGTCGGAGAGGAACGCCATACCCTTGGCGGTATGAATCAGACAGCCGCGTCCTCCGCCCCGACCCGCCACTTCTCAGAGGCCGACCTCGACCGGATCAATGCCGGCCTCCACGAGGATCCGTTCGCGATCCTGGGCCCGCACGGGCACGGGCCCGAGCGAACCGTGACCGCCCTCGATCCGGGGGCGGAACGCATGTGGGCCGTCACGGCCGACGCGGCGCACGAACTCGATGCCGTGCGGGGCGGCGTGTTCTCGGGGCGCGTCCCGGGCGAGGGGGCCTACCGCATCCGCGGCGCGGGTCAGGGACGCGAGTGGGAGTACGAGGACGCCTACCGCTTCGGCCCGGTCATGGGCGAACTCGACGAGTACCTGATCGGCGAGGGAACCCACCGGCATCTGTGGAAGGTTCTCGGCGCGCACGTGATGGAGCACGAGGGCGCGCGCGGCACCCACTTCGCCGTGTGGGCCCCGAACGCGCGCCGGGTCTCGGTCGTCGGCGGCTTCAACGGCTGGGACGGCCGCCGCCACCCGATGCGCCGCCGCGGCGCCACCGGCGTCTGGGAGATCTTCGTCCCCGCCATCGGCGAGCCCGAGGCCTACAAGTACGAGATCGTCGGGCCGCAGGGCAACGTCATGCCGCTCAAGGCCGACCCGGTCGGTTTCGGAAGCCAGCATCCGCCCGAGAACGCATCGCTCGTCCGCGACATCCTCGGCTACGGCTGGAAGGACGCCGAATGGATGGAGACGCGGCGCGATCGCAACGCCCGCGACGCGCCGATCTCGGTCTACGAGGTGCATCTCGGCTCGTGGCGCCGCCGCGTGCACGAGGGCAACCGGCCGCTCAGCTACAAGGAGGCGGCCGAGGAGCTCGTGGGCTATGCCAGCGACATGGGCTTCACGCATCTGGAGTTCCTGCCGGTCAGCGAATACCCGTTCGACGGCTCGTGGGGCTACCAGCCGGTCGGCCTCTTCGCGCCGACGGTGCGCTTCGGGCCGCCGCACGAGTTCCGCGATCTCGTCGAGGCCGCGCATGCCGCGGGGATCGGCGTCATCCTCGACTGGGTGCCGGGCCACTTTCCGACCGACGCGCACGGGCTCGGCAGGTTCGACGGGACCGCGCTCTACGAGCACGGCGACCCGCGCGAGGGGTTCCATCAGGACTGGAACACGCTGATCTACAACTACGGCCGGACCGAGGTCTCGAACTACCTCGTCTCGAACGCGCTCTACTGGCTCGAGGAGTACCACGTCGACGGGCTGCGCGTGGATGCCGTGGCCTCGATGCTCTACCGCGACTACAGCCGCAAGGAGGGCGAGTGGGTGCCCAACGTCCACGGCGG
>CAYMRW010000367.1:0-3050 GCA_964392825.1 uncultured Rhodobacterales bacterium | reverse complement strand
GTGCCGGATCGCCCGACTGGCCGCGACACGCATCGCGGGCCATCGCGGCGACGTCCACCGTTGTCTTTGGCGGTAAGGGTATCTCCGTCTTGGTCCGGCCATGGCGGCTCAGGAGGCGCAGCCCGGGGGATCGCATCGTCCGTGGCCATGGGTCGACCGGATGACCCGGTGCCGGGGCGCCCCTGTCGCGGTCGGTCGGCAGAGCGGCGTCATCGACGCCTTTGCCGGTAGTGGTAGCGCGCGGCCTCGGTCATGCCGAGGCCCGTGTAGAGGGCGCGGGCCGGGGCGTTCGCCGCGGTGACGGCAAGGGTCAGCCAGGGGGCGTCGTGCCCGAGCGCCCAGTTGGCCGCGGCGCGCATCGTCAGCCGCGCGGCGCCGCGGCGGCGGAGGCCCGGCAGCACCTCGACCGCGTGCACCATGGCGATACACTCCGCAGCGGCGACGAAGCCCGCGGCCGCGGCACGGTCGCCGGCGCGGCAGAGGAGCATGGCCTTGGGCTCGGGCGCCCGGTCCATGACGGCGAGGCGCTCCGGGCCGATGCCGCCCGCGGCCCAGATCTCCTCGACGACGGCGAGACGCTCGCGCATCCAGTAGGCGGTGCCGTGCGGCAGCGGCCCGGCGAGCGTTCGGGACGGGGCGAGATAGAGCACCGTCGGGTCCACCACCTCATAACCCCGTGCGGCGAGCGCCGCGTCGAGGGCGTCGTCGCCGGGCCGGATCTGCACGAGATCGGGAGCCGCCGCCGGGTCGGCACGGGGAAGGGCCGTCGCCGCCGAGACGCGCTTGCCGCCGCCCGCGCCGTCGCGGAGAACCCAACCGGATGCCTCGCGCCGCGCCGCGGGCGGCCACGTCGTCTCGAGCACGCGGAAAAGCGTCCGGACGTCGGGCGGCGTCACCCCGCGAGGTCGCCCAGCCGCGCCATCGCGGCGTTCACCGTCGCCAGGTCGGTGCCGCGGACGACGACGTTGGTGCCGTGCACGCCCTGCTGGTGGAACGGGTAGCTGCCGAAGTGCAGGTCGGGATACGCCTTCGCGAGGTCGGAGAGGGGGCCCGCGATGTCGCCCTCGCCGCGCTCGATCCGGATCGACTGACTGTAGAGCGGCGCGCCGCCCGCGAGCCGCGGCAGGAGCGCCGCGACCATGGCGCGGAAGATCTCGGGCACCCCGGCGAGGACGTGGACGTTGCCGAGCGTGAAGCCCGGCGCAGCCGAGACCGGGTTGTCGATCAGCGTCGCGCCCTCGGGCACGCGCGCCATGCGCAGCCGGGCGGCGTTCAGCGTGCCACCGGTGCGAGTGTAGTGCGCCTCGAGAAGCGCCAGCGCGTCGTCGCGGACGTCGATCGGCGCATCCACGGCGCGTGCCACGCAGTCCGCGGTGATGTCGTCGTGCGTGGGGCCGATGCCGCCCGAGGTGAAGACGTGGTCCCAGGCTTTCGCGAGGGCCCTGACCGCATCGACGATCGCCGCCTCCTCGTCGGCGACGACGCGCACCTCGCGCAGGTCGATGCCGTGCTCGGCCAGCTGTTCGGCCAGGTGCGGCAGGTTCGCCTCGCGTGTGCGTCCCGACAGGATTTCGTCGCCGATGACGAGCATGGCGGCGGTGGGGTTCGGCATGGGCGATGGTCTCCTTGCGGGCGACGGCCCTCGTGGTATGCGCGCCCGATGCGCTTTGGAAGCCCCCTGGTCCCGGCGCGGCTCGTCCGCCGCTACAAGCGGTTCCTGGCGGATGTCGTGCTCGAGAGCGGCGCCGCTGCGACGGTGCACTGCCCCAATCCGGGCAGCATGATGGGGCTGGCGGAGCCCGGCATGCGCATCTGGATCGAACCGGCGCCGCCGGGGCGCAAGCTGGCCTTCGCCTGGCGCCTGGTCGAGCTTCCGGGCGAACACCTCGCCGGGATCGATACCGCCGTGCCGAACCGCGTCGTGGGGGAGGCGCTGCGGGCGCGGCGGATCGACGCCCTCGCGGCCTACGACGACATCCGGCCCGAGCAGCGCTACGGAGAGGCGAGCCGCGTCGATTTCCTGCTGCGTGCCCCGGGGCTTCCCGATGCCTATGTCGAGGTGAAGAACGTTCACCTCCGCCGCGAGGGCGATTGGGCCGAGTTCCCGGACTGCGTCACCGCCCGCGGCGCGCGGCATCTGCGCGAGCTCGCGCGGCGCACCGCGGCCGGCGACCGGGCGGTGATGGTGTATCTGGTGCAGCGAACCGACTGCGCGCGCTTCCGGCTCGCGGCCGACCTCGACCCGGCCTACGCGGCGGCAGCGGCACGGGCGCGCGCCGCGGGGGTCGAAACCCTTTGCCTCGCCGCGCGGATCGATCACACGGGCGTAACCCTGGGCGGCGAGCTTCCGGTGGCGTTTGCGTCGTCCGACGCAGGCGCCTATCTATCGCGCTGACTTTTCTGCGACTGGGCCAGCCATGGACGAGCACGGCGGCCGTCTGACCAAGGACGGGATCCGGATACACGAGCCGGGCGACTTCGCGGGCATGCATGCCGCGGGGCGGCTGGCGGCAAAGATACTCGACGAGATGCCTGATCTCGTCGTGCCTGGCGCGACCACCGCGGCCATCGACGAATGGGCGACGGAGCGGGTGAGGCGGGCCGGCGCCACGTCGGCGACGATCGGCTACAAGGGCTACCGCCACGCCACCTGCATCAGCGTCAATCACGTCGTCTGCCACGGCATACCCGGGCCGAAGGTGCTCAAGGACGGCGACATCCTCAACATCGACATCACCGTCATCGTCGACGGCTGGTTCGGCGACAGCTCCCGGATGTACGTCGCGGGCAGGCTCAGCCGCAAGGCCGAGCGCCTGGTGCAGGTCACCCACGATGCGCTGATGGTCGGGATCGAGGCGGTGCGGCCTGGCCACACGTTCGGCGACATCGGCCACGCCATCCAGACCTTCGTCGAGGGCGAGCGGATGAGCGTGGTGCGCGACTTCTGCGGCCACGGTCTCGGCCGCGTGTTCCACGCGCCGCCGAACGTGCTGCACTATGGCCGCCCCGGCACCGGCCCGCGGCTCGAGCCGGGGATGTTCTTCACCATC
>CAYMRW010000366.1:0-3060 GCA_964392825.1 uncultured Rhodobacterales bacterium | reverse complement strand
GCCGGCGACGACGACGGAACGTTGCACCGTCGCGATCCCGACGCCTGCTGCGATCTGCGCAAGGCCCGACCGTTGCAGCGGGCGCTCGACCGGTTCGACGGCTGGATTACCGGCCGCAAGCGATTTCAGGGCGGGCGCCGCGCCGGGATGCAGTTCTTCGAGGTGGAGGAGGCCACGGGCCGCCTCAAGGTGAATCCGCTCGCGCACTGGACCCCCGCGGACGTGCGGGACTACATGGAGAACAACCGCCTGCCTCCGCATCCCCTGGTCGCCCGCGGCTATCCCTCGCTCGGCTGCGCTCCCTGTACGACGCCCGTGGCGCCGGGAGAGGACGCGCGCGCCGGCCGGTGGCGCGACCGGGGCAAGGACGAGTGCGGCATCCATTTCGCGAACGGCAGGGTCGTGCGAGGCCCGGCACCGAGGGAGGCGGCATGAGCGTCATCGTCACCGATTGTGGCTTCGACGCCGACGACTGGACCGGCGCCGTGGCGCCGCTCGCGGTCTGGGCGGGCGAGCCCGGGGTCGAGGTGCCCGAGGGCGCCGGGTGGCCGGCCGTGGAGCACCTTCTCTCCGGCGCCCCCGGTTCGGCGCCGGACAGCGGCGACGCGCCCGCGGAAGGTCCGGGGAACGGTGCGCCCGCGCTTGTCCGCATCGCCTTCGCGTCCTTCGCCGACGGTCGCGGCTTCACGCTGGCGCGGCGGCTGCGCCAGGCGGGCTATGCGGGCCGCCTGCGCGCCGCGGGCCATGTCCTCGCCGACCAGTATGCGATGGCGCGCCGCTCGGGCTTTGACGAGGTCGAGATCGACGACGATCTTGCGCGGCGGCAGCCGGAGCCCACGTGGCGCGCACGCGCAGACTGGCGCGCGCACGACTATCAGTCGCGGCTTGGCCGGCGGGGTTCCCCAAGCCCGGATTGACCTCTATCAAGGCCGCGGCCAGACGTCCGCGGACCCTCCGAAGTAGCCCGAGGGAAGGCGCGGCGCGGCCGCGAGCGTGACATGACCGAGCAGAGACCCGTGAACCAGGCCCAGGCCATCGCCCTCCCCGACGCGCAGACGGTCACCAGTGTTCGACATTGGACCGACCGGCTGTTCTCGTTCCGCGTGACGCGCCCGCAAAGCCTGCGGTTCCGCTCCGGCGAGTTCGTGATGATCGGCCTCCTCGGCGACAGCGGCAAGCCGATCCTGCGCGCCTATTCCATCGCCTCGCCATCCTGGGACGACGAGCTCGAGTTCTATTCGATCAAGGTGCAGGACGGGCCTCTGACCTCGCGGCTTCAGCATATCCGGCCGGGCGACCGCATCATCCTGCGCACCAAGCCCACCGGAACGCTGGTCCACGACGCGCTCCTGCCCGGCAAGCGGCTCTGGTTCTTCTCGACGGGAACGGGAATCGCCCCGTTCGCCTCCCTCATCCGCGAACCGCAGACGTACGAGGATTACGAGGAGGTGATCCTGACGCATACGTGCCGCGACGTCGCCGAACTCGAGTACGGTCGCGAACTCGTCGAGGGCTTGGCGGCCGATCCGCTGATCGGCGAGATGATCGACGGCAAGCTCCGCTACTATCCGACGACCACGCGCGAGGAGAGCTGCCGCATGGGCCGCATCACCACGCTCCTCCGGGACGGCACCGTGTTCTCGGAGCTGGGCGTCGACGCCATTTCGCCGGTGACGGACCGCGCCATGGTCTGCGGCTCGATGGGTCTCAATCTCGAGATGAAGTCGATCCTCGAGGATTGGGGGATGACCGAAGGGTCGAACAGCTCACCGGCAGAGTATGTCGTCGAGAAGGCGTTCGTCGGCTGAGGCACCCGCAGGACGGGCGCCGCAGCCGGATTTCACAGCTTTTACGGCTGCATCTCGATCGGCCCGTCGAGGCCGCCCGCCTGTTCGATGCTCTCGATCGTGCGCTCGAGGATCTCGGCCAGTTCCTCCGGCTCGTCGCGCGCCGCGTCGAGCCCGGCAATGAGAGTGGCCTTCTGCGTGTCGTCGACGTTCGACGCCTCGATGATCGCCACCGCCCGCTCGAAGTCGAAGCCCTCGGCGCTCAGCACCTCGCGCGCGCCTTCGGCGTCGATCATGCGCGCCTCGGAGGCGCTGTCGACCTCGTCGGTCGCGACGTCGATCGCCGTGTCCGCCGCCGCTTCGGTGCTCGTCTCCTCCTCGCCTTCCGGCGTCGTCTGCTGCTCGACCTCGGTGGTCACGGTGTCGCCAGCCTCGGCTTCGGACTCGGCGGGGGTATCGGTCATCGCCTCGTCGACGTCGACGCCGCCCTCGACAAGCTCGGCATCGTCTTCGACCGTGGCCTCTGCCTCGACCGTGTCGGTATCCTCGACCGGGACCACGTCCACGCTGTCATCGGTCTCGACCACCTCGGGCTCTTCTATCTCTCCGGTCTCGACGACCTCGTCCGACCCGCCCCACGGGATCAGCCAGACGACAAGGAAGATGACGATTGCTGCCGCGACGGCAAGGACGACGTTCCGGTTCATGATTCGGCTCTCGGTCAAAATGCTTCCTAGTGAGAGCGCCGCGGCCCGCCTTTCGGTTCCGCAAGGCGCCAGCTTTTTCAGCGCGTGACCGCTTGAACGGGAGGAACGTCTTCCCTATTCTCCGGCACCGTTCGGCCGCAGCATCAGAGGACGCCCACCATCGCCAGACGCCCGCACAACGCCCCGCCGGTCCGCGACACGGGACCCCGTGTCAACGGCAAGATACGTGCCACCGAAATCCGCCTGATCGGCGCCGAGGGTGAGAACGTCGGGGTGGTGACGCCCGACCGGGGCATGGCGCTTGCCGAGGCCGTCGGGCTCGACCTCGTGGAGATATCGCCCAACGCCTCGCCGCCGGTCTGCAAGATCATGGATTTCGGCAAGTTCAAGTACGAGAACCAGAAGCGCGAGAGCGAGGCGCGCAAGAAGCAGAAGATCATCGAGGTCAAGGAGGTCAAGTTCCGCCCGAACACCGACGTCCACGACTACGACGTGAAGATGCGCAACGTCACCAAGTTCCTGTCGAACGGCGACAAGGTAAAGGTCACGCTGCGCTTCCGCGGCCG
>CAYMRW010000365.1:0-3063 GCA_964392825.1 uncultured Rhodobacterales bacterium | reverse complement strand
CCTTGAGGCGGCGGGCGATGGTCTGGCGCAGGCGGGTCATCTTGACCCGCTCCTCCCGGTCGGCGTCCTCGGGCGCCGAAGGCGCGCGCGCCTGCTTCGGGGCCTCGGCCGATTTCGGCTGCTGCAGCGCCTTCAGCACGTCGCCCTTCATCACCCGGCCGTCGCGGCCGGTACCCTCGACGTCGTCGCGGTCGAGGTTCTTCTCGGCCATCAGCTTCTTCGCCGACGGCGCGTCCTCGACGTCGCGCGACCCCTCGTGCGCGGTGTCCTTCTGTGCCGCCGGGGCCGGCGCCTCCTCCTCCGCCGAGGCCGAGGCCTCGGCGCTTCCGCCGCCCGACATGACGGCGAGCTTGCCGCCCGCCTCGACCGTCGACCCCTCCTCGGCCAGAATCTCGCTCAGAGTACCGGCACGCGGCGCCGGCACCTCGACCGAGACCTTGTCGGTCTCGAGCTCGCAGAGCATCTCGTCCTGCGCGACGCTGTCGCCGACCTTCTTGAACCACGTGGCCACGGTCGCCTCGGTGACGCTTTCGCCCAGCGTCGGCACCATGACGTCGAAGCTGCCGCCGCCCCCGCCATCGGCACCGTTGCCCGCAGGCTTGTCCCCGCCAGCCTTCGCCTCGTCCTCGGCCTCGCCCTTCGCGGCGCCGCGCTCGTCGGTGCTCTTGGCCGCCTTTTCGGCCTTGCCGCTCTTGCGCGGCCGCATCTCCTCGGGCCCGGCATTTCCCTCCTCCGAGATGGTGGCGAGAAGGGCGTCGACCTCGACCGTCTGCCCCGCCTCCGCGACGATCTCGCCGAGCTCGCCCGCGGCCGGCGAGGGCACCTCGACCGTCACCTTGTCGGTCTCGAGCTCGCACAGCATCTCGTCCTGTTCGACGGCATCTCCGGGCTTCTTGAACCAGGATGCGACGGTGGCCTCGGTGACGCTTTCCCCGAGGGTTGGGACGCGGACTTCGATGCTCATTTGACTACCCTTCGATGGTAAGCGCGGATTTCACCAACGCTTCCTGCTGCGCCTTGTGCTCCCTGGCAAGCCCCGTCGCCGGCGAGGCGCTGGCCTGGCGCCCGACGTAGATCGGCCGGGTGTGCCTAGCGCCGATCCGCGTCTGCACCCACTCGACGTTCGGCTCCATGAAGAACCACGCACCCTGGTTCTTGGGCTCTTCCTGGCACCAGACCACGTCGGCGTTGGGGAAACGCCCCATCTCCTTCACGAGGGCCAGCGCCGGGAACGGGTAGAACTGCTCGACGCGCATCAAGTAGACGTCGTCCAGCCCCTCATTGTCCCGCATCTCGAGCAGGTCGAAGTAGACCTTGCCCGAACACATGACGACGCGGCGGATCTGGTCGTCGGGCTTCAGCTGCAGGTCCGAGTTGCCGTGCTCGGCGTCGTCCCAGAGTACGCGATGGAACGAGGATCCGGTGGTGAACTCGTCCATCTTGCTCACCGCCATCTTGTGGCGGAGGAGCGACTTCGGCGTCATCAGCACCAGCGGCTTGCGGAAGCTCCGGTGCAGCTGCCGGCGCAGGATGTGGAAATAGTTCGCAGGCGTCGTGCAGTTGGCGACGATCCAGTTGTCCTCGGCTGACATCTGCAGGAAACGTTCGAGCCGCGCCGACGAGTGTTCGGGGCCCTGACCCTCGAAGCCGTGCGGCAGCAGCATGACGAGGCCCGACATCCGGAGCCACTTGCGCTCGCCCGACGAGATGAACTGGTCGAACATGATCTGGGCGCCGTTGGCGAAGTCGCCGAACTGCGCCTCCCACATGACGAGGGCGTTCGGTTCGGCGAGGCTGTAGCCGTACTCGAAGCCGAGCACGGCGTATTCCGACAGCATCGAGTCGATGACCTCGTAGCGCGCCTGTCCCTGGTCGACATAGGCCGAGTGGCGCTGCGAGAACGTCCCGCGGGTCGAATCCTGGCCGGCGAGCCGGACGGGGTACCCCTCGAGCGTGAGCGAGCCGAAGGCGAGCGCCTCCGCCGTCGACCAGTCGAAGCCCTGCCCGCTCTCGAACATCTTCGCTTTCGCCTCGAGCAGGCGGCCGACGGTGCGGTGCAGCTTCAGATCCTCGGGGGGCCGGGTCAGGGCCTCGCCGATCTCGCGCAGGGTCGACTCCTCGATGGCGGTGCGGCCGCGCTGGTACTCCTTGCCCTCGCGGTCGAGATGGGACCAGCGCCCGTCGAGCCAGTCGGCCTTGTTCGGACGATATTCCTTGCCGGCCTCGAACTCGTCGTTGAGGTGTGCCTGGAACGCCGACTTCATCTCCTCGATCTCGCCTTCCGGGACGAGACCCTCCTCGGCGAGCCGGTCGGTGTAGACCTCGAGCGTGGTCTTCTGCTTCTTGATCCGCCGGTACATCTCCGGCTGCGTGAACATCGGCTCGTCGCCCTCGTTGTGGCCGAAGCGCCGGTAGCAGAACATGTCGATGACCACGTCCTTGTGGAACTTCTGCCGGAACTCGATCGCGACCTTGGCGGCGTGGACCACGGCCTCGGGGTCGTCGCCGTTGACGTGGAAGATCGGCGCCTCGACCATCAGCGCGATGTCGGTGGGGTAGGGGGACGACCGCGAATACTTCGGCGCCGTGGTGAAGCCGATCTGGTTGTTGACGACGATGTGGATCGTGCCCCCGGTGCGGTGCCCGACGAGGCCCGAAAGGCCGAAGCACTCCGCGACGACGCCCTGGCCGGCGAAGGCCGCATCGCCGTGCAGCAGAACGGGCAGCACCGTGGTGCGGTCGGTGTCCCTCTTCTGCGCCTGCTTGGCGCGCGCCTTGCCGAGGACCACGGGGTTCACGGCCTCGAGGTGGCTCGGGTTCGCGGTCAGCGACAGGTGCACCGTGTTGCCGTCGAACTCCCGGTCCGAGGAGGCGCCGAGGTGGTACTTGACGTCGCCCGACCCCTCCACGTCCTCGGGCTTGAAGGAACCGCCCTGGAACTCGTTGAAGATCGCCCGGTAGGGCTTGGACATGACGTTGGCGAGAACCGACAGGCGGCCGCGGTGCGGCATGCCGATGACGATCTCCTCGACGCCGAGCGCGCCGCCGCGCTTGATGATCTGC
>CAYMRW010000364.1:0-3066 GCA_964392825.1 uncultured Rhodobacterales bacterium | reverse complement strand
CGGCCCGCCGCCCGCGACCGTCATCGCGGAGCGCCGCGCGCCTGGGCCCCGGGGACGGCCGGCTCCAGGCGATCACCCCGAGCCCCCCGCGGCCCGGACCCGAGGAGACGCCATGGCGCTGGAACTCAGGGACGTCTCGCTGCGGGTCGGAGGCGAGACGTTCATCCACCCCACCACGCTCCGCATCGAGGCCGGCGGCTTCAACATCCTCCTCGGCGCGACGGGGGCGGGGAAGAGCACGCTGATCCGCCTGATGTCGGGCCTCGAGGCGCCGAGCGCGGGCGCGATCCTGGTCGACGGGCGCGACGTCACCGGGGTGTCGCCGCAGCGGCGCAACATCTCGCTCGTGCACCAGTTCTTCGTGAACTACGGCCACATGACCGTCTTCGACAACATCGCCTCGCCGCTGCGCGTCGGCGGGGTGCCGAAATCCGAGATCGCCGGCCGGGTCGAGGCGGCGGCGGACATGCTGAAGCTCCGCCCGATGCTGAAGCGCCGGCCGCAGGAGCTCTCGGGCGGGCAGCAGCAGCGGACCGCGCTCGCCCGCGCCATCGTCAAGGAGTCGACGGCGATCTTCCTCGACGAGCCGCTGGCCAATCTCGACTACAAGCTGCGCGAGGAATTGCGCGAGCAGCTCCCCGAGTTGCTCGCGGGGCGCGGCACCGTCGTCGTCTACGCCACTTCCGAACCGACCGAGGCGCTGCTTCTCGGCGGCCGCACGGCACTCGTCCACGAGGGGCGGGTGACGCAGTTCGGCCCGACCGCCGAGATCTACCGCCAGCCGGAGACGTTGACCTCGGCGCGGGTGTTCTCGGACCCGCCGATCAACGTCGCGCCCGCGACGAAGTCGGGCGGCCGCATCGCGCTGCCCGGGGCGAACTGGCCGGCGGCCGGCCCGGCCGAGGACCTCGCCGACGGCGACTACATGCTCGCCGTCCGTCCCCACAATGTGACGCCGACGCCGCCCGGCGGGCATTCGGTGCCGCTCTCGGGGACGGTGCGCATCACCGAGCTGACCGGGTCCGAGAGCATCGCGCATTTCGAGGTCGGCGACCGGCTCTGGGTATCGCAGTCGGCCGGCGTGCACCCGTACCGGATCGGCGAGGCGCACGAGTTCCACCTCCTGTCGGACCGCTGCTTCTTTTTCGCCGCCGACGGGCGGCTCGCCGCGGGGCACGGCTGATGGCGACGATCACGCTCGACAGGTTGCGGCACAGCTACATGGCGAATCCCGCCGGCGACGAGGATTATGCGCTCAAGGAGGTGGACCTCGCCTGGGAGGACGGCGGCGCCTATGCGCTCCTCGGGCCCTCGGGCTGCGGCAAGTCCACGCTCCTCAACATCATCTCGGGGCTGCTCATCCCGACCTCGGGGCGCGTGCTGTTCGGCGACGACGACATGACCCGGGCCGAGCCCGCGGCGCGCAACATCGCGCAGGTGTTCCAGTTCCCGGTCATCTACGACACCATGACGGTCGGCCAGAACCTCGCCTTCCCGCTGCGCAACCGCGGCGTCGCGCCGGACCGCATCGCGGCCCGCGTCGGCGAGATCGCCGAGATGCTGGAGATGGAGGACCGGCTGGACGAGCGCGCCGCCGGCCTCAGTCCCGACGACAAGCAGAAGATCTCGATGGGGCGCGGCCTCGTCCGCGAGGACGTCGCCGTCATCATGTTCGACGAGCCGCTCACGGTGATCGACCCGGCGCTGAAGTGGAAGCTCCGCTCCAAGCTCAAGGAGCTGCACCAGAAGATCGCCGTGACGATGATCTACGTCACCCACGACCAGACCGAGGCGCTGACCTTCGCCGACGAGGTGGTGGTGATGCAGGACGGCGAGGTGGTGCAGATGGGCACGCCCGTCGATCTCTTCGAGCGGCCGCGGCACACCTTCGTCGGACACTTCATCGGCTCGCCGGGCATGAACGTCCTGCCCTGCGAGGTGCGCGACGGCCACGCGGTCTTCCAGGGCGTCAAGGTTCCGCTCGCGGGCCCGTCGAAAGCCTCGGCGGGACGCCGGACCGAGATCGGCGTGCGGCCGGAGTTCGTCCGTCTCGCCGATCGCGGGATCGAGGCGGTCGTGCGCAAGGTCGCCGACATCGGTCGCCACGTCGTCGTCGAGGCCGAGAGCGGCGGCACATCGGTCAACGCCATCGTCGACGGGCCGGTACCGGCGCCGGGCACGCGCGTGCATCTCGACTTCGACCGCGCGCAGACGCGCCTCTATGCCGACGGCTGGCTGGCGACCGAGGAGGAGGGACGATGAAGGTCGAGAACCAGAGGGGCTGGCTCTTCGTCCTGCCCGTCCTGATCCTGGTCGCGTTCAACGCGCTGATCCCGATCATGACCGTCGTCAACTATTCGGTGCAGGAGACGTTCGGGAACAACCAGTTCTTCTGGCATGGGCTCGGCTGGTTCGAGGACGTGCTGAGATCCGAGCGGTTCCATGCCGCGCTCGGCCGGCAGCTCTTCTTCACCTTCACCATCCTCGCCATCGAGATCCCGCTGGGCGTGGCCATCGCGCTGACGATGCCGCGCAAGGGTATCTGGGTCCCGGTCTGCCTGGTGCTGATGGCGCTGCCGCTCCTGATCCCGTGGAACGTCGTCGGCGCCATGTGGAACATCTTCGCGCTGCCCGACATCGGCCTCCTCGGGTACTTCCTGAACGACGTTGTCGGCATCGACTACAACATGACGCAGAGCCCGGTGGCGGCCTGGGTGACGATCATCGCCATGGACGTCTGGCACTGGACGTCGCTGGTCGTGCTGCTGGCCTATGCCGGGCTGATCTCGATCCCCGACCCGTTCTACCAGGCGGCGCGGATCGACGGCGCGTCGCGCTGGGCCGTGTTCCGCTACATCCAGTTGCCGAAGATGAAGCGGGTGCTGACGATCGCGATCCTCCTGAGGTTCATGGACAGCTTCAACATCTACACCGAACCCTTTGTCCTGACGGGCGGCGGTCCGGGCAACTCGACGACGCTTCTGTCGATCGACCTCGTCAAGGTGGCGCTCGGGCAGTTCGACCTCGGGCCCGCGGCGGCGATGAGCCTCATCTACTTCGCCATCA
>CAYMRW010000363.1:0-3067 GCA_964392825.1 uncultured Rhodobacterales bacterium | reverse complement strand
AGGCGGCCTTGCGGTTCCGGGCGGTGGCGATCTCGCCCGCCTCCATCAGCATCTTTAGGCGCTTGAGGTCGCGGCGGGCCTGCACCTGCGGCTCGGCCTGCAGCACCTTGGCGACCCAGCGGCCGAGCTCGCCCGCGGGGGGCACGTAGGCGATGATCGCCTCGACCTCGGTACCGCGTCCGGCCGGCGCGTCGCGAAACGTGACCTTGCCCTCGGTGTCGATCTCGGAGCCGTCGGTCGAGCGCCAGGCGATCAGCGCGTCCCGGTCATCCGCGACGATCCGCGTCTCGACGTTCACGTCGCGTCCCAGGGGGCCGCGGATCGACCACCGCGTGAGGTCCCCCGCGACCTCGACGTTGCGCACGTTCTCCATGAACCGCGGCAGGTTCTGGAAGTCGCGCCAGAAGGCGTAGATCTCGCCGCGCGGCCTGTTGATCGTCACCGTGCGCCCGACGACCGCATGGCGCCCGAAGCGGCTCTGCCGCGCGGTGCGCCCCGGCGCGCTGTCGGCCGGGCGGTATGCGACGGGGTTGCGGGTCCGCTGCTGGTAGTAGGCATAGCCCGCGGCGCCGAGAAGGGCGCCGACCCCGAGCGCGATCCAGCGCGCGTTGTCCGGTCGCCCGATCGACCTCGCCGGGGAACGGCGCGCGAACGGATCGTCGTATCGGTCGTCATGCATCTGAGACATCCCCCTCGGGAGAGAAATGGCGCGGGGCGGGCGAGAGTTCCTGCGGTTGCACGGAGAAACGCGGGCCCCATGCGGGTCGCCACGGCGCGCGGTCGGTCGGCGTGGAGCGGAAGATCGCGGCACGCGGCGGCGAGCGCGGGCGCGTTTCCCGGACGAAGGTCGGTGTCAGGTCCAATACAGGATCTGCGCACCGGGAAGATGAGTGCGGAGCCGCTCCTCGAGGGTGCCGCGCATCTCGCGCATGAGCGGCGCCGGATAGACGTACTTGCGGCCGCCGAACTTGTTGCGCTTCACCGTCCGCACCGCTTCGTCCATCTCCAGACCCGTGGCCGGATACCAGCCGAGCAGCACGTCGCGCGAGCCCGGCGTGAAGCGATGCGTGATGAGTTCGGCCGTGACGTCGGCGCCGGTGGGCAGCGCGGCGGCCGCGGCGGCGAAGAGCCGGTCGTAGGCCTCCTGCCATCCCGCGACGGGCATGATCGGCGCCACCGTGAGGCCGACCTTGTAGCCCGCCCTCGCGAGCCGCCCCATCGCGTCGAGCCGGGCCTGGAGCGGCGCCGTCCCGCCCTCGAAGCGCCGCGCGATCGCGTCGGCGTTTACCGAGAACCGGGCGCGGGTCCGGCCGCCGTGCGCGGCCGCCTCGAGCGCGCCCGTATCGGCGAACTTGGTCGTGAACCGCAGCGACAGGTCCTCGTTCCGCGCCCCGAACCAGGCCACCGTTTCGGACAGGCAGTCCGACAGCGGCTCGAGCGCCAGCGGATCGGTATAGCACGATGCCTCGAACGTGGTGCCCTCGGCGGCGCGGGCGGCGTTCCGCGAGGTGATCTGCCCCCGGCCTTCGAGGACGGGCAGCCGCGCGAGAATCTCGGGCAGGTTGGCGAAGAGCCGGGTGGCGGGCGGTCCCTTCAGCGAGCCCGCGAGATAGCAGTACTGGCAATGCGCGGGGCAGCCCGTCGCGAGGTCGAAGCGCCAGTCCGCCGAGGGCGGGATCGGCTGCGGCCGCATCGCGCTCTCGGAGGCAACGGTAACGGCGAGCGTCGACTTGGCGCGGCGGTATTCGAGCCGCGGATCGTCGTCCTGCAGGCCCGTGATGCGGTCCCCGCCCAGCTCGACGATCTCGGCCCCCAGCGTCGCCGCGCGCTCGGCGACCCGCGTCGCCATCGGCCAGAGTCGCGCGCTCCGTGTGAGGAGCACCCGGCGCGGGCGGAAGGGGCGGTCGGCGGCCTGTCCGCGCGGCAGACGGCGGGCCAGCGTCTCGGGCGGGTGCCGGGGCGCCTCGCTGCGGGAGGGGGCGATGTGCGGTGCGTCGGTCATGGCGGGGCAACCCCTGCCGACTGCTCCGGGTCCGCAGAAGACGGAACAGCGTCGTGTTGCCGCAGATCTGTCGAGACGGGTCGTGGGATTGCCGGGGCCGACCGATGAGTTCGCCCACGCGACCGTCGCTCACGGGCCCATCGGCTGGGCGGACGGAAGGCCTCTGGCGGCATCGGCATCCGGCCCCGGAGGAACAGCGGTTGGCAGGCGGGGCAGGCGCGAACGCGGTGGCTTACGCCGTGAAGGCACGTCTGCTAGGCTCTGCGCCGTCAAAGGTGGCCTAAAGTTAGCGAGCGACATGCGCAGATCGGCAGCGACCCCGTGGCGGCGCGCAATTCCCGGCGGGTTTCTGCAGGAGGCGCTGGCGTTTCGGCACCGCCCGCGACCGCTGCCGACCCGGTTCGTGGTGCTGGCGCAGGGACGCAGCGGCTCGACCCTGCTCGCGACACTGCTCGATTCGCATTCCATGATCCGCTGCGAGGGCGAGCTTCTGGAGTTGCCGCGAGTCGGGCCGGTGACCTTCGTCGAGAACCGGGCGCGGGGCGGCCGGCACCCGGTCTTCGGCTTTCACGTCAAGCCCTACCAGCTCACCAAGCGGCAGCGGGTTCGCGACCTGCCGGAGTTTCTACAGGGCTTCCATGGCCACGGCTGGGCGATCGTGCATCTTTGCCGCGAGAACGTCTTCAACCAGGCGGTCTCGACCTTCTACGCGCGCGCCTCGGGGCGCTATCACTTCCACGCGCGCGACGGCGAAGCGCGGCCCGAGGCAATCGTCCTCGACCCCGAGGCGCTGATCGAGAAGATGCGGCAGCGTGCGGATCTTCTGATGGCCGAACGACGCGCGCTCGAGGGCCTGCCGCATGTCGGCGTCGGCTACGAGCGCGACCTTTTCGACCCCGACCGCCGCGCGGCCGCGCTCGGCCGTGTCACGGATTTCCTCGGGCTGCCGCTGGAGCGGCTGTCGAGCGACCTCCGCAAGGCGGTGCGCCGGCCGATGTCGGCCATCGTCGCGAACTTCGACGAGGTCGCGGCCGCGGTCAGGTCGACGCCCTTCGCGTCGCATCT
>CAYMRW010000362.1:0-3075 GCA_964392825.1 uncultured Rhodobacterales bacterium | reverse complement strand
AGGGCAAGATGTCCGACTTCGGCCTGCAGCTGCGCGCCAAGCAGAAGCTCAAGGGGCATTACGGCGACCTGACCGAAAAGCAGTTCCGTCGCATCTACGCCGAGGCCGAGCGGGTGCGCGGCGATACCGGCGAACTGTTGATCGGGCTGCTCGAGCGGCGTCTCGATTCGGTCGTCTACCGCGCCAAGTTCGTGCCGACGATCTTCGCCGCGCGGCAGTTTGTGAACCACGGCCACGTCACCGTGAACGGCCGCCGCGTCAACATCCCGAGCTACCGCGTGAAGGAGGGCGACGTGATCGCCATCCGCGACCGCTCGAAGCAGCTTGCCATGGTGCTCGAGGCGGTCGGCCTGCCCGAACGCGACGTCCCCGACTATCTCGAGGTCGACAACTCCAAGATGACCTGCACCTTCGTGCGTACCCCGGGCCTCGGCGACGTGCCCTATGCGGTGCAGATGGAGCCGAACCTCGTCATCGAGTATTACGCCCAGAACTAGGGCGCGCCGCCGCCCACGATCGAGGCCGTGTCCCGTTCAGGTGGCACGGCCTTCGTTTGTGGAGCATATGCCGCCCGCGCGAGCTCGCCTCAGCCGACCGGCTTTCGCGAGCGGTCACAGGCCAAAGACCGCCCCCTCACCTCTCGCAAGACATCGTCGGCGAGACGTCCGTCTGGAGGTTACGTGCCGGCGGACGCTGCGTCAGGGCATCGACACGCCTGCCTATAGCCAGCCGCATCGGCCGGACGGCGCGTCCACGGCGGATCCGGGCCCGGGTTCCGGGCCGGATCCGGGCGACGAGCGAGGACACCCAACCCTCGCTCGCCGGGGGCGTCGGCACCCCCCGCGGGGACTGGCCACCGGGTCGCCGGGCGGCTAGAACGGCGCACGATCGGAGGGGCAGCAGACCATGCAGGCGATCCGCCCGCAGCCGGGCATACTCGACATCGCGCTCTACCAGGGCGGGGCGAGCCGGGCGGAGGGCTTTGCCAAGCCGCTGAAGCTGTCGTCGAACGAGAGCCCCTACGGACCCTCCGAGGCTGCGAAGGCGGCGTTCGCCCGGGCATCCGCGACCCTGCACCGCTACCCCGACAGCGGCCACGCCGGCCTGCGCCGGGCGATCGGCGAGGTGCACGGGCTCGACCCCGACCGCATCGTCTGCGGCGCCGGATCGGACGAGGTGATCTCGTTTCTGTGCCAGGCCTATGCCGGGCCGGGCGACGAGGTCCTCTACACCCGCCACGGCTTCGCGCTCTACCGCATCTACGGGCTCGCCGCCGGCGCGACGCCGGTCGAGGTGCCCGAGGCCGAGCGGCGGGTCGACGTCGACGCGATCCTCGCCGCGGCAGGCGCCCGCACGCGCCTCGTGTTCATCGCCAACCCCGCGAACCCGACCGGCACGATGCTCGACCCCGAGGAGATCGCGCGGCTGGCGGACGGGCTGCCGGCCGGGTGTCTGCTGGTCCTCGACGGCGCCTACGTGGAGTTCGTCGACGGACACGACGGCGGCGCCGCCCTCGTCGATGCACGCGCGAACGTCGTCATGACGCGCTCGTTCTCCAAGCTCTACGGGCTCGGCGGCCTGCGCATCGGCTGGGGCTACGGCCCGCGCGAGGTCGTCGACGTGCTGAATCGCGTCCGCGGGCCGTTCAACCTGTCGACGGCGCAGCTCGACGCGGCGGAGGCGGCGGTCCGCGACCGCGTCTGGGCGGGGTTCTGCGCCACGCAGAACGCCCGCCTGCGCGTCGCTCTGGCGGCGGATCTGCGCGCCCTCGGCCTCGCCTGCGACGAACCGCAGGCGAACTTCGTGCTGCCCCGCTTCGACGGGCAGGCAGCGGCGGAGGCGTGCGAGGCTCATCTGCGCGCCCGGGGCATCCTCGTGCGCAAGGTCGCGAGCTACAACATCCCCGAGGGCCTGCGCATCACCGTGGGCGACGAGGCCGGATGCCGGCGCGTCGTCGCCACGATCGGCGAGTTCGTTAACGGCCGGTGACGGTGCGCGCGCAGACAGCCGGGGGCGAGGGCGTCGAGCCGGCAGAGGGTCCGATCTACGGACGGGTGGCGCTGATCGGGCTTGGCCTCATCGCCTCGTCGATGGCCCACGCGATGCGCGGCGGCGGCCTTGCCGAAGAGATCGTCGGCACCGCGCGCTCCGCCGCCACGCGCGATACGGCGCGCGAGCTCGCCTTCTGCGACCGCGTCGTCGACACCGCTTCCGAGGCGGTGCGCGGCGCCGACCTCGTGGTCCTCGCCACGCCCGTGGGCGCGATGGCCGCGGTCGCCGAGGAGATCGGGCCGCATCTCGTTCCGGGCGCGACCGTGACCGACGTGGGCTCGGTCAAGCAGGCGGTCGTCGAGGCGGTGGCCCCGCACCTGCCCGGCGGCGTCCATTTCATCCCAGGCCATCCGCTCGCGGGAACGGAGCAGTCGGGCCCTCGTGCGGGCTTCGCGACGCTCTTTCGCAACCGGTGGTGCCTGCTTCTGCCGCCGAACGACGCCGACCCGGCGGCCGTCGAGCGGTTGACCCGGCTCTGGCGCGCCATGGGCGCCAGCGTCGACACGATGGATCCGGCGCACCACGACCTGGTCCTCGCCGTCACCAGCCACGTGCCGCACCTCATCGCCTACACCATGGTCGGGGTGGCCGACGATCTCGGCCGCGTCACCGACAGCGAGGTGGTGCAGTACTCCGCCGCGGGCTTTCGCGACTTCACCCGCATCGCGGCCTCCGACCCGACGATGTGGCGGGACGTGTTCCTGACCAACAAGGAGGCGACGCTCGAGATCCTCGGGCGCTTCACCGAGGAGCTGTTCGTGCTGCAGCGGGCGATCCGGACCGGCGACGGCGCGCTGCTCCACGACTACTTCACGCGAACCCGGGCGATCCGACGCGGCATCGTCGAGGCGGGACAGGACGTCGACGCCCCGGACTTCGGCCGGGGCGCCGGGCGGTGAGGGCGCTTCTCGTGGCCCTCGTCCTCTCCGCCGGGGCGGCCGCGGCCGCCCCCGACCAGAGCCTGCGCCCGGCCCCGCGACCGGCCGCCGACATGCCCGCCCAGGTGGCGGCGGACGTGGCGGC
>CAYMRW010000361.1:0-3077 GCA_964392825.1 uncultured Rhodobacterales bacterium | reverse complement strand
AGGACGCCGCCATGATGCTGCATCGCGAGAACCGGAAGTGGCGGGAGATCCGCGCATGAACCTGATCGAGTACCCCGACCGCGACCTGATGATGATGGACTTGGCGAGCAAGATCGCAGGCGAGATCGGCAGCTGCGTGCGCGGCCAGGAACGCGCCTCGCTCTGCGTGCCCGGGGGCACGACGCCGGGTCCGATGTTCGACGCCCTCTGCGCCGCGGACCTCGCCTGGGACCGCGTGCACGTCTTCCTCACCGACGAGCGCTGGGTGCCCGAGACGTCGGAGCGCTCGAACACGCGGCTCGTCCGCGAGCGGCTGCTCGTCGACCGCGCGGCGGCGGCGCGGCTGGTGCCGCTGCACGTTGGCGGGATGGGCATCGAGGACGCGATCCCGCAGCTCACCGAGCGACTGCGCCCCGAACTGCCGATCTCGGTCCTGCTCCTCGGCATGGGCACGGACGGGCACACCGCCTCGCTCTTCCCCGGCGCCGACCGGCTGGCCGAGGCGATGGCGAGCGACGCGCCGCCCCTGATGGCGATCACGGCACCCGGCGCACCCGAGCCGCGGCTGACGCTGACCCTGCCGGTCCTGCAGCAGGCGATGTCGACGCACGTGCTGATCGTCGGCGCCGAGAAGCGCGAGGCGCTCGAGGCGGCACGGAAGAAGAAGCCGATGGAGGCGCCGATCGCGGCGCTCCTGTCGGAGGCGACGGTGCACTGGGCGGAGTAGGCGGATGGACTGGACGGGCTTGAGCGACGCGGCGGAAGCGGTCCGCGGGCGGGCGATCCTCGACCTATTCGACGGCGAGCGGGCGCAGGCCTTCAGCGTCGGCATGGGCGATCTGCTCTTCGACTACTCGAAGACGAATCTCGACGCGGAAACCCGCGATCGTCTCGTGGCGATGTACCGCGAGGCCGGGGTGGCGGCACGGCGCGAGGCGATGTTCGAGGGGCGCCGCATCAATGAGACCGAGGGGCGTGCCGTCCTCCACACCGCGCTGCGCAACCTCGACGGCGGCCCGGTCGAGATCGACGCCACCGACGTCATGCCCGAGGTCCTCGACACGCTGGCGCGGATGGAGCGGTTCGCCCAGGACGTGCGTGGCGGCGCCTTCACGGGGCAGGGCGGCGCCATCACCGACGTCGTCAACATCGGCATCGGCGGCTCGGACCTCGGGCCGGCCATGGCGACGCTCGCGCTCGCCCCCTACCACGACGGGCCGCGCTGCCACTTCGTCTCGAACGTCGACGGCGCGCACATCGCCGACACGCTCCGCGGGCTCGATCCGGCGACGACCCTCGTGATCGTCGCGTCGAAGACGTTCACCACGATCGAGACGATGACGAACGCCGCCACCGCCCGCGCCTGGATGGGCGAGGCCGTGGCCGAGCCCGCGGCGCAGTTCGCCGCGCTCTCCTCGGCCGGGGACAAGACCGCGGCCTTCGGCATCGACGAGGCGCGCGTCTTCGGTTTCGCCGACTGGGTGGGCGGGCGCTACTCCCTGTGGGGCCCGATCGGCCTCGCGTTGATGATCGCCGTCGGGCCGGAGGCGTTCCGCGCCATGCTGCGCGGCGCGCAGGCGATGGACCGGCACTTCCGCGTGGCCGAGCCGCTCGAGAACATGCCGGTCATGCTCGCCCTCGTCGGCATCTGGCACAACCAGGGTTGCGGCTACGCCACGCGCGCCGTCCTGCCCTACGACCAGCGGCTGGCCCGTCTGCCCGCGTACCTGCAGCAGCTCGAGATGGAGTCGAACGGCAAGCGCGTGTCGATGGATGGAACCGACCTCGCGGTGAACTCGGGCCCCGTGGTGTGGGGAGAGCCCGGCACCAACGGACAGCACGCGTTCTACCAGCTCATCCATCAGGGGACGCGGGTGATCCCGTGCGAGTTCATGGTGGCGGCCGAAGGCCACGAGCCCGACCTCGCGCACCAGCACCGCCTGCTCGTCGCCAACTGCCTCGCCCAGTCCGAGGCGCTGCTGCGCGGCCGCTCACTGGCGGAGGCGCGCGAGGCCGTGGCGGGCAAGTTCGAGGGCGCGGAACTCGAGCGCCAGGCGCGGCACCGCGTGTTCCCCGGCAACCGGCCCTCGAGCACGCTGGTCTATCCCCGCCTCACGCCCGAGATCCTCGGCCAGATCCTGGCGCTCTACGAGCATCGTGTGTTCGTCGAAGGCGCCATGCTCGGGATCAACTCGTTCGACCAGTGGGGCGTCGAGCTCGGCAAGGAGCTCGCGAAGGCGCTCGAGCCCGTCCTCGCCGGGGAGGCCGAGGCCGCGGACAAGGACGGCTCGACGCGGATGCTCGTCGATTACGTTCGCCGGCACCGCGGCTGAGCCACGCGGCCTCGGGTTCCGGGCGCGATTGACACCGATCAAGGCGGCCCAGGCCGTGCGGGGAGACCCTTCAAGGGCGCCGCGCTCGCGGACATAGGAGGCGAGAGATGGAGTACCGGACGATCTTGACGGCGGCGATCCAGGGCAAGGACGACACGTCCCGGCTCGGGCCCGCAATCGCTTTTGCCGAGGCGCATTCCGCCCATCTCGAGGCGCTGTGCTACGGCATCGATCACGCCTATCCCGCATACCATTACGGTGCCGCGAGTCTGGAGCTGATGCAGCGCAGCCAGGACCAGGCGCGCGAAGAGGCGATGGCGCTGCGCAAGGCCGCGACCGACGTCATCGAGGAAAGCGGCGTCGAGGGGACGGCGCGGGCGGTGATCGCCGGTCTGAGCGGCATCGCCGACGTGCTCGCCGACCGCGGTCGGCTCGCCGACCTCGCCGTCCTCTCGCAGGCGCCCGAGGACGAGCGGCCGCGCCTGCACGAAATGGTCATCGAGGGGGCGCTCTTCGCCGCGCGGCTGCCGGTGCTGCTCGTGCCGCGCGGTGGCACGCTCGACCCCCGGCCCGCCCGCATCGCCGTCGGCTGGGACGACGGACCGGAGGCGCTGGCCGCGATCCGCGGGGCGATGCCGCTCCTGAAGCGGGCGGATCAGGTCGACATCGTCATCGTCGATCCGCCGCGGCATGCGCCGGAGCGGCCGGACCCCGGACACGACATCTCGGTCATGCTGTCGCGGC
>CAYMRW010000360.1:223-3085 GCA_964392825.1 uncultured Rhodobacterales bacterium | reverse complement strand
TGAAGGCGGTGATGCCCTTGCCGACCTCGCCCATCAGCGACGAGATCTTGCCGCGCCCGAAGAGCACGAGCACGACGATCGCGATGAGCAGGAGGCCCGGCAGACCAATGTTGTTCAGCATTCGTCTCTCCCTTGTCAGGCTTGGTCACAGCGCGCCTGAACGAACCGAGACAGGTACATATTGATTACGCCGCCTCGTTGCCAGACTCAATCCGGGACGGCTGCGGTCGCCCGCGCCGGGAACACGTGGCAGCGACCGCGGCGCAGCATAAGCCAGAGCGGCGTTCCGGGCCTCGGCAGAAACACGCTCGGCACGCGCGCCTTGAGGATCGAGCTGTCGTAGTCCATGCGGAACTCGACGAGGCTCTCCGCCCCCATGAAGCGCGCCCGCTCGACGACGCCGCGGGCCGGGGTTCCGTCCTCGGGCGTCGGGTTGGGCCCGCGGCCGCCGCGGTCGAAGTCGATGCGGATGTGCTGGGGTCGGATGACGATGTCGACCTCGGTTCCGTCGGGTACCCCGGGGGCGAGGAACTGGCCGAACGGCGTCACCGTAAGGGCACCCTGAACTGTTCCACGTATAATATTGATATCGCTGAAGAACGCGGCTGCCGCCTGGTCGCGTGGAGCGTTGTAGACGTTGTAGGGCGCGCCGGACTGGACGATGCGTCCGGCGCGCATCAGCGCGATCTCGTCGGCCATCCGCATCGCCTCGTCGGGCTCGTGCGTGACGAGGAGGACCGCGGCGCCCTCCTCCTTCAGGATCGCCAGCGTCTCGTCGCGGATGCCGTCGCGCAGGCGGTTGTCGAGCCCCGAGAACGGCTCGTCCATCAGCATCACGTGCGGGCGCGGCGCGAGGGCGCGGGCCAGCGCCACCCGCTGCTGCTCGCCGCCCGAGAGCTCGTGCGGCCATGCGTCGATGAACCGCTGCATGTGGACGCGCGCGAGCATCTCGCCGACGCGCTGCCGCTTGGCCTGCCGATCGCCCCTGAGGCCGAAGGCGACGTTCTCGGCCACGGTGAGGTGCGGAAACAGCGCGAAGTCCTGGAACATCAGGCCGATCCCGCGCATCTCGGGCGGCATGTGCCGATGCGCGTCCGAGATCACGGTGCCGTCGACCAAGACCTCGCCGGCGTCCTGCCTGTCGATCCCGGCCACGATGCGCAGCGTCGTCGTCTTGCCGCATCCCGAGGGCCCGAGGAGGCACGTCACCTGCCCCGCGGCGATCGACAGCGACACTGAGTCGACCACGCGGCGGCCGCCGAGACGGCGCACGATGTCGCGAACCTCTAGCCTCGCGGCGGTCTCCAAGCCATGCCCCCGACGATGATTTCCGACCGGTTCGGTCGGCGGAGCGCGGGGTAGCAACGCCCCGGCGGAACTACAAGCGAACCCTCAGAGCGTCGCGGCGAAGGCGCCCCCGTCGAGCGTCACGTTCTGTCCGACGATGAAGCCCGCGTGGACCGAGCAGAGAAAGGCGCAGGCCGCGCCGAACTCGGCCGCCGTGCCGTAGCGCCGCGCGGGGATCGTGGCGGCGCGGCGTTCGCGCGCCTCCTCGAGGCTGATGCCCTCGCGCTCGGCGACGCCGCCGTCGAGCTGGTCGGCGCGGTCGGTCGCGTGGATCCCCGGCAGCAGGTTGTTCACCACGACCCCGTGGGGTGCGACCTGCCGGGCCGTGCCCGCGACGTAGCCGGTCAGGCCCGCCCGGGCGGCGTTCGACAGGCCGAGTTGCGGGATCGGCGACCTGACCGACTGGCTCGTGATATTGACGACGCGGCCCCAGCCACGTTCGATCATGCCGGGCATCAGCGCCGTCATCAGGGCGATCGGGGTCAGCATGTTGCCGTCGAGCGCGGCGATGAAATCCTCGCGCGTCCAGTCCTGCCACATGCCGGGCGGCGGCCCGCCGGCGTTCGTCACCAGGATGTCGACGCCGCCGGCCGCCTCGAGCACGCGGCCCCGTGCGTCCGCGTCGGTGATGTCGGCCGCGACCGCGGTGACGTCCACCCCGTAGGCCTCGCGCAGCGCCGCGGCGGTCTCTTCCAAGGCCCCCGAGCCCCGTGCATTGATCACGAGATCGACGCCCTCGGCGGCCAGCGCCTCGGCGCAGCCGCGGCCCAGCCCCTTGGACGAGGCGCAGACCAGTGCCCGGCGCCCGCGGATCCCCATGTCCATCGACGGTCCTCCCCTGTCGGTCCCGGGGGGACTGTGCCAGACCACGGGCGGGCGGCAAGGCCCGGCGGGGTCTCAGGTCGTGTAGAAGAACTCCTCCCGAACGATCTTGCCGTCCCGGACGTGGTAGACGCCCACCTCTTCCATCTCGCTGCGTTCGCCGGTCTCCCTGTTCTCGGCCTCGACCTCGAAGACGACGGCGAAGCGGTCGTCGCCGTGCAGGAACGGTCCGTCGACGTCGGCGTCGTGCACCACGAACGTGCTGTTCCACCAGGCGTGCTTGCCACGGATGCCCTCGAGGCCGTGGGTCTCGCGGCTGCCGTCGGGGCCGGGCGTCGCCTCGACCGAGACCGCGTCCACGGCGTAGAGCTTGCCCAGATTCTCTTCCACGCGGTCCTCGCGGCAGCCCGCGACCAGTTCCTCCGCGATCTCCCTCAGCGTCATGTCCGCCTCCCCTACCCGATGCGTGTCGCACGTCGCACGTCGCACGATGCGCCGACGACGTGACGGAACCAAGACATTCCGCGCGGCCTCCGCCGCCGCATTGCTGCGACCGCGGGCGGCATCTATACCGCCCGCCATGCTCGACCGCGGCTCCAACCTGCCCGACCTGCCCCCGGAGATCGCCCGGCGGCGGACCTTCGCCATCATCTCGCACCCCGACGCGGGCAAGACGACGCTGACCGAGAAGTT
>CAYMRW010000360.1:0-213 GCA_964392825.1 uncultured Rhodobacterales bacterium | reverse complement strand
CAGCGCCTCGGCGATGTCGTTCGACTGGGACGGGTTCCGCTTCAACCTCGTCGACACGCCGGGCCACTCGGACTTCTCCGAGGACACCTACCGCACGCTGACCGCCGTCGACGCCGCGATCATGGTCATCGACGGCGCCAAGGGGGTCGAGAGCCAGACCCGCAAGCTCTTCGAGGTGTGCCGGCTGCGCGACCTGCCGATCCTGACCTTCTG
>CAYMRW010000359.1:0-3086 GCA_964392825.1 uncultured Rhodobacterales bacterium | reverse complement strand
CGACGCCGCCGCTCCGGCTCCGCTGTGGCTCGACGGCGGGCACAACCCGGCGGCGGGCGCGGCGCTTGCCGAGACGCTCCGCGCGATGCGGGTGCCGCCCTGGCATCTCGTCTGCGGCATGCTGCGGACGAAGGACGTGACGGGCTACCTCAGGCCGCTCGCGCCCCTCGCGGCGTCGCTGACCGCTGTGCCGGTCCCCGAGACCGAAGCGTCGCTGCCCGCCGAGGCCACCGCAGCCGCCGCGCGCGAGGTCGGGATCGAAGCGCGCACCGCTGCCGACGCCGCTGCCGCGATCGCCGGATTGCCGCGCCCCGACCCCGGCCACGTCCTCATCTGCGGCTCCCTCTACCTCGCCGGCCACGTCCTCCGCGAGCACGGCTGATCCCTCAGGAGCGGTACCAGTCGAGGTCGCGCAGAAGCTTGGCGCGCAGCCGCCGCCGCGCGAGGGGGGAGCGGAGCTGTCGGGTGACGACGTCGTCGGGCATCGGCTCGCGGTGGCCGTCGCGCACGATCACGTCGAAGTGCCGGCTGGCGCCGACGAAGTCGGAGCTCGCCGCATGGATGGCGACGACGGTGAGATCGAAGCCCGCGACCCGCGTGGCCTCGTCCCGACCGCCCGCCTCCAGCGCACGACCGACGAGCTCGGCGAAGCTGCCTGCGTCGTAGCTGTCCCCCGACTTGAGCGGCCCCTGGTTGGTGGCGTGCGACGGGTCGCGCTGCTGCGCCTCGCTGAGGAGCACGCGGTCGGTCACCGCCGCGTCCACGACGCCCTCCTCGGTCCGTACCGTCATCAGGAGCTGCGCCACGTAGATCGGCTCGAACCCGAGGTTGGCGACGTAGCAGCGCGCCTCCATCCCCGACCCCGGTCCCCGGTTGACGAGGATCTGCGTGCGCCGCTGCCGCATGAAGCTGACGAAGAAGACCTGCAGGTAGAATAGCCAGATCACCGCCGAGAGGACGGCGATGCCGACCTGCAGTATCCCCTGGTTCGCGGCGACCCAGTCGAGCAAGGTGCCTACTCGCCCCAGCCGGCCGACTGCATCTCGTGCAGCCGGCTCGCCGTCCGCCCGAACTCGAAGCTGCCCTCGCCCTCGAGATAGAGGTTCTCGGGGGTGTCGGCGGCGCTGGCGATCAGGCGCGTGCGGGCCTCGTAGAGAGCGTCGATCAGCGTGACGAAGCGCTTGGCCTCGTTGTAGTTCTCGCTCGAGAGGCGCGGGATGTCCTCGATGAGGAGGACGCGGCACGCCTCGGCGACGGCGAGGTAGTCGGCGGGCCCGAGGGGACGGCCGCAGAGTTCCCAGAACGCCGCGCGCGCGACGCCGTTGCGGAACGCCGGCAGTTCGACCCGGCGGCCCTTGACCGAAAGCGTCAGCGGCTCGGCCGACCCCCCCGTCAGGTCGTCGAAGATGTCGTCCATGCGCGCCCGTGCCCGGGCGTCGGCGGGGACGAAGTAGGTCTCCGCATCGGCGAGCCGGCCCTGGCGGTAGTCGACCGGGTGGTCGAGGTGCACCACCTCCATCCGTGCCTCGATCAGCGCGATGAAGGGCAGGAACAGCTGCCGGTTCAGGCCGTGCTTGTAGAGGTCGCGCGGCGGCCGGTTCGAGGTCGCGACGACCGCCACCCGCGCCTCGAACAGCCGCTGGAACAGACGCCCGACGATCATCGCGTCGGCCACGTCTCCGATCTGCATCTCGTCGAAGAGGAGAAGGCGCAGGCCCTCCGCGATGTCCTCCGCGACGGGCGCGATGGCATCGTCGACCCCGGTCTTGCGCGCCTCGTGCAGCGCCGCCTGCACCTCCTGCATGAAGGCGTGGAAGTGGACGCGACGGACTTCCGACGACGGCGCCGCCTCGTAGAGCAGGTCCATCAGCATCGACTTGCCGCGGCCGACGCCGCCCCAGATGTAGACGCCCTTCGGCGGCTCCGGGGGCTTGCGGAACAGCCCGCGCCGCGGTTCGGCCGTGCGCACCCAGCGCCGCAGCGCGTCCAGCCGGTCGAGGATCGCGCGCTGGGCGGGATCGTCGACCAGCCCGGTCGCGACCCGCATGTCGTAGAGCTCGTGCACGCTCGGACCCATCGCCGCACCGCAATAGGACAGGCGCCCGGCGGACGGAAGTGGACGCATGGCCGGCGGCCGCGACAGCCGGAAGGAAAGTGGACGCGTGTCCGGCCGCCGCGTTAGCGATGACGGATGGAGATCCGCAGAGCCGTGCCCGACGATGCCCGCGCCATCGCCGCGATCCACGTGGCGGGCTGGCGCGAAACCTATGCGACCATCCTGCCCGCGGAGTACCTCGCGCGGCTCTCGGTGGACGAGCGCGCAGACCGGTGGCGGGCGAGGATCAAGGCCGGGGCAGTCGTGCATCTGGCGCCGGGTCGCGGCTTCGCCACCATCGGGGCTCAGGGGGACCCCGGGCTGGCCACGGAATGGCCGCATGAACTCCACGCCCTCTACGTGCTGCGAACGGCGCAGCGCCGGGGTCTCGGCCGCGCGCTCCTGCGGGCGGCAATCCGATCCGCCGGGCGCCGGTTCACGGCCTTCGTCCTCGAGGGCAACGACCAGGCGCTCGGCTTCTACCTCAGCACCGGAGCCGCGGAGATCCTGCGACGCGCGGACGAGATCGACGGGTATCCGATCGTCGATATCCTCGTCGGCTGGCGCGATCCGGGGGCGGTCTAGGCCTTCTCCCCCTCGTCGGGCGGCGCGTCGAGCACGGCCCAGGTCTCGTCCCGCTGCGGCGGCGGCAGCGCCTCCGGATGCACGACGGTGTGCAGGTGGGTCTTGGCGATGAAATTGGCCGAGATGGGCGCCGTCACGAAGATGAAGGCCACGATGAGAAGCTCGTGCAGCGACCCGTCCCCGACCGCGAGGGAGTTCAGCATCGCGGCGACGAGGATGCCGCCGACGCCGAGCGTCCCCGCCTTGGTGGGCGCGTGCAGCCGCGACATCGGGTCGTCGAGCTTGATGAGCCCGTAGGAGCCGACGAGCGCGAAGAACGCCCCGATGACGAGCGAGACGGCGATCAGAATGTCCCAGATCACGGCCGCCCCCTCACTCGATGATGTTGCCGCGCAGCATGAAGCGC
>CAYMRW010000358.1:0-3096 GCA_964392825.1 uncultured Rhodobacterales bacterium | reverse complement strand
GCGGCGAGGAGCTCGCGGATGATACAGACGTCGAGGTGACGGAACCCGGCATCGGAAAGCCGCGCGAAGTCGACCTCGGGCAGGCGGCCGGCGACTTGGACGTTCCAGAGGAGGTTCGTCAGCGCGTCGGCCTTGGGCCGGGGCAGGCCGGCCTCGCGGAGGCGTCGGTGTACGGCGGCCTTGTCCATCCTGCGGAGCTCCTTCCGTCGCGGGCCCCTGGGTCTACCACTGATCCTGCACGATCTTGTCGTCGGGCACACCCCGTTCCTTGAGCGACTGCATGATGTCCTGGGTCATCGGCTTCGGCCCGCAGATGTAAAAGTGCTCGCGAAAGCCCTTGAGCACCTCGCCGAGGAAGGCACCGTCGACCGGCCCCTTCGGCAGCTCGCTGTCGGGTTCGTCGGTGACGACGAAGACGGTGCCGAGCCCCTCCATCGCGGCCCATTCGTCGCGGAGGATGATGTCGCGTTCGGTCTTGTTCGAGAAGATCAGCGTGCAGGCGGAGAGGCCGTCGCCGTCGCGCGCCCGGCGGCGCAGGATCGGGATGAACGGCGTGATCCCGGCGCCCCCGGCGATGAAGACCCCGGGGCCCCGGTCCTCGATGACGCCGCTCGGGTCGTCGATGATGACGTGCTCGCCGGGTTCGAGCGTCGGGACCTGTGCGGTCATCCCGTCATGGTCCGGGTCGCCCGCGGGGTAGGACTTGATGACGAACTCGAGGTGGTCGTCCTCGGGCTGGGAGGTGAAGGTGAAGGGCCTGTCCTCCTCGCGCCATCCGTCGCGATCGAGTGCCACGTGACACGCCTGCCCGGCGGTGAAGGTGTAGCTTTCGGGTCGGTTGAAGGTCAGCCGGTAGGTGTCGTGCGTCACGGGCTCGATCTTCCGCAGCGTGATGGTATGGGTCATGTGTCGCCTCCGTTCGGATGCGAACCGGATGGGGCCGTCGGGAGTTCCCGTGACAGGGGATCGCGGGGAACATGGCGACCGAGGGGGGAAGTCGATGCTGAAGATGACCGATCTGATGGGGCGGACGGTGGATACCGGCGAGCATCGGTTCCCGATCACCGAGGTGTTCTTCAAGGAGCGGACCGGGCATCTGCGCTACGTCGCCCTGCACACCGGCGACGCGTTCGACCATGACGACACGCTGGTCGCGATCGGCCGCTTCTCGCCCCTGCGCGACGGCGACTGGGAGGTCTGGCTGCCCGAGAGCGACATCCGCTCGGCGCCGGGCTGGGATTCGGGCGATCCGCATCCGCACCACGTTCCCGTCGCGCTCGAGGCCTGGCCGCCGATCCTTGTCGGGCCCTTCGGCCACACGACCTCGCCGCTGATGTTCTACGCCGCGATGGTCGACACCGAGGACTCGACCGAGCCGCCGGAGGAGCCGCACCGGAGCAGCGACCCCCGGGTCGATCGGCTCGAGCGCGCTACCCGCAGGCTCGGGGCCGAGGTGTTCGGTGCCGACGGTCCGCTGGGGCGGCTCGACGACATGCTCGTCGCGCCCGCGGGGTTCGCCATCACCGACCTGATCGTTGACGGGCGCATCGTTCCCTACGGCCGCCTGCGCCACATGGCCGAGGAGGGGACGCATACGGTGCTGAACGCCGACCGCCCGGCCTTCGAGGAACTGCCGCGCGTCGACGCCGACGCCTGACCTCAGCCGCCGTCGAAGCCGGCGAGCGTGCGAAGGCAGCGACGCAGCGCCGCCTGATCCTCCGGCGGGAAGCGGGCGGCGAGCGCCGCGTCGTATGCCTGCGCCGCGGCGGCAAGCTCCGCATAGACGGCCTGCCCGCGGGGGGTCAGGTGGAGCACGGCGCTGCGCCGGTCTGCATCGTCCTCGTGCCGCTCCAGGAAGCGCCGCGCCTCCAGCGCTCGTACTGCGCGCGAGATCTTGGTCTTGTGCAGCGCGGCGCGGCTGACGATCTGCGACGCCGTCTGCGGGCCGAAGCCGCCGAGGTGGGCGAGCACACGCCATTCCGTCCGCAGCATGCCGTAGCGGTCGCGATAGGTCCGCCGGAACCCCAGGCTCGCCTGCTCGGCTGCCTGATTCAGCAGGTAGGGCAGGAACTCTCGCAACTCGAACTCCGCCGAACTCGGCATCGGTCCCCCCGTTGTTGGTTACAAACGTAACCAGTACGGATGTGGGTCAGCGACCGGAGGTTCCAAGCCATGAACGAACAGACCCCTGAAACCCGCCTGCGCTCGGCCGCGACGCCCGTCGGCACCGTCGAGGGCTACATGCCGGGCTTCGGCAACGACTTCGAGACCGAGGCGCTGCCGGGTGCCCTGCCGCAGGGCATGAACTCGCCGCAGAAGGTCAACTACGGGCTCTACGGCGAGCAGCTCTCGGGCACCGCGTTCACCGCACCCAGCCATCAGAACGAGCGGACCTGGTGCTACCGCATCCGCCCCTCGGTCCGGCATTCGGGCCGTTACCGGCGCATCGACCTGCCCTACTGGAAGACCGCGCCGCATGTGGTGGACGACGTCACCAGCCTTGGCCAGTACCGCTGGGATCCGGTACCGCATGTCGAGGAGCCGCTGACCTGGTTGACCGGCATGCGCACGATGACGACGGCGGGCGACGTCAACACCCAGGTCGGCATGGCGAGTCACATCTACCTCGTGACCAAGTCGATGCAGGACGCCTACTTCTACTCGGCCGACAGCGAGCTCCTTGTGGTGCCGCAGGAGGGGCGGCTGAGGTTCGCGACCGAGCTCGGCCTCATCGACCTCGCGCCGCAGGAGATCGCGGTGATCCCGCGCGGGCTCGTCTACCGGGTGGAGCTCATCGAGGGGCCGGCGCGGGGCTTCGTCTGCGAGAACTACGGGCAGAAGTTCGAGCTGCCCGGCCGCGGCCCGATCGGCGCCAACTGCATGGCCAACCGCCGCGATTTCAAGACGCCCGTGGCGGCGTTCGAGGACCGCGAGACGCCCTCCACCCTCACGATAAAGTGGTGCGGCCAGTTCCACGCATGCGAGATCGGCCACAGCCCCCTCGACGTCGTGGCCTGGCACGGCAACTACGCGCCGGTGAAGTACGACCTGCGCACCTACTGTCCCGTCGGCGCCATCCTCTTCGACCACCCCGAC
>CAYMRW010000357.1:0-3110 GCA_964392825.1 uncultured Rhodobacterales bacterium | reverse complement strand
GTGGCCTTCATCCAGGCCTACGTCTTCACGATCCTCACGTGCGTCTACCTCAAGGACGCGCTGCACCCGCATCACTGACATTCAGAAACGAACTTCCAAGCCAAGGAGCACGCACATGGAAGGCGACATCGCGAACATGGGACAGTTCATCGGCGCCGGGCTCGCCGCCATCGGGTCGGGCGCCGCCGCGATCGGGGTGGGCCACGTCGCCGGGAACTTCCTCTCGGGGGCCCTGCGCAACCCGTCGGCTGCCGGTGCGCAGACGGCGACTCTGTTCATCGGCATCGCCTTCGCCGAGGCGCTCGGCATCTTCTCGTTCCTCGTCGCCCTGCTCCTGATGTTCGCCGTCTGAGGCTTGACCGGCGGGTCCGCCGGGACCCGCCCCCGACATGCAGGAGACACGGCGCATGAACGACATCGTTCTGGCGCAGGCCGAGACGGGCGAGACCGTGCTCGTCGAGGACGGCGAACTGGTCGAGCTCGTCGAGGAGCCGGTCGACGAGGCGCCGGGAATGCCGCAGCTCGACTTCAGCACGTTCCCGAACCAGATCTTCTGGCTCGTCCTCACCCTCGTCGCCATCTACATGATCCTGAACCGGGTGGCGCTGCCGCGCATCGGCTCGGTGCTGGCCGAACGGCAGGGGACGATCACCAACGACATCGCCGCCGCCGAGGACCTGCGCAAGAAGGCCGAGGAGGCCGAAGCCGCCTACGACAAGGCGCTGGCCGACGCCCGGACCGAGGCGCATCGCATCGCTCAGGAGACACGGGACGAGATACAGGCCGACCTCGACGCGGCGATCGCCAAGGCCGACGAGGAGATCGCCGACCGGACCGCCGACAGCGAGCGGGAGATCGGCGAGATCCGCGCCTCGGCCGAGGGCAACATCGCCGAGGTCGCACGCGAGGCGGCGGCCGAGATCGTCCGCGCGCTCGGCATGGAGCCCGACGAGGGCGCGGTCGGCTCCGCCGTAGACCGCAGGATGGAGGCGCGCGCATGACCCGGATCACGACCGTCGTCGTCACGACGCTGGCGGCGACGCCCGCCCTGGCCGCGGGCGACCGCTTCTTCTCGCTTGCGAACACCGACTTCGTGGTGCTGCTCGCGTTCCTCCTGTTCATCGGCATCCTCGTCTACTTCAAGGTGCCGCGACGGCTCATGGGCCTGCTCGACAAACGGGCCGCGGGCATCCGTGGCGACCTCGACGAGGCACGGGCCCTCAGGGAAGAGGCGCAGACGTTGCTCGCCTCCTACGAGCGCAAGCAGAACGAGGTGAAGGACCAGGCCGACCGCATCGTGGCCCATGCGCGGGAGGAGGGGCGGCTGGCGGCCGAGGAAGCGAAATCCAAGCTCTCCGACACGATCGAGCGACGGGTGAAGTCGGCCGAGGACCAGATCGCCTCCGCCCGCACCGCCGCCATCCGCGAGATCCGGCTGCAGGCGAGCCGCGTGGCCGTCGCCGCGGCGGCCGAGGTCGTGGCGAAGCAGCTCGGCGAGGCCGATGCCTCGCGGCTCCTCGACCAGTCGATCGACACCGTGGCGGCCCGCCTCAACTGAGATCGGGCCGTACGCGGACGACGGTGCCCCCCGGGTCGCCGCCGCAGCCCCTTGGATTAGGCAGGCGGGCAACGCCCCCGCCGCGCAAAGATCGCCACGATGGATGATGCAGCGCGTCCGGAAGCGGTGTGTCACGCGACGGGTCGCGAGGTGCGGCTACAGCCGCGACGCGGACTACCAACGCAGGCGAATATCCCTGTGTGCACCTCCATGCAGGCCGGGCGTGCCGGATGGCGGCGAGGCGCGTCGCACAGGCGGGGCGCCGGCATGACCTGCGCCGGGCGCCGCATCCCGTCGCCTCACACTGGCCACCGTCCAGATCACCCGGCTTTTGACGGGCGATCACCGGAGCGACCCGCGAAGAGATCCCCCGACGCGCTGCTCGGCTCCGTCTCGACGCGAAAACACCGCGCCATGCCTCGTGCGTGGACCTGAGGTGCGGCTCCAGCGCGAACGATGCGCGGCGCGGTCAGGTCGCGGCGTCGAAGCCGCCGGCGGCCGGGGGGTTCGGAGGCCAGACCGTGGTGGGACCGTTCGACGGTAGCGTCGTGAGGTCGACCAAGGCCCGGCTGCTATGGCGCCACGGACGCCGCTGCGCTTCCGGGCCTCGCTCCGGACATGGGCGCCGTCAGGCACGCCCCTCTCCGCCCGCGCGGACGAGGCAAGCGGCGCCGAGGTCGGCGCGACGCTCGTTCGTGCGCGGCGAGCCCATCGCGCCCGCGCCCCGCCAGCACCTTTCTGCCCGTTGCCGGCCGAACGCGGCCGAGGCGCCGGCGCCCGGAGCGGCTTCAGTACGGGCGGATGATGATGTCGACGCGGCGGTTCTGGGCCCGCCCCTCGGGAGACAGGTTCGAGGCGATCGGGCTATCCTCTCCTCGGCCGATGGCCGACAGGCGCGACGCGGGCACGCCGTAGCCCATGAGGATTGACGTCACCGCCCGCGCCCGCCGCTCGGAGAGCTGCTGGTTGTAGGCCGCCGTCCCGGTGTTGTCGGTATGTCCCACGACCTGCACGTTGCTGTCGCGGTAGCGGCCGAGGTTCTCGGCGAGCACCCGCAGGTCCGACTGGATCGACGGCGCCACATCGGCGCTGTCGACGGCGAAGAGGATGTCCTGCGGCATGCGCACCAGAAGTTCCGAACCGGTGTTCACCACCGAGATCTGGCGATTGTCGAAGCCGCCGCGCAGTTCCGCCGCCTGCCGGTCGAGAAGCGCGCCGCCACCGGCCCCCACGGCTCCGCCGATGAGCGCGCCGACCGCCGCGTTCTGCACCCGGTCGTTGCTGTCGTCGCCGCGCGTCGCCCCCGCGATCGCGCCGATCGTGGCCCCAAGCGCCGCGCCCTGGCGGGTCCGCTGGTTCTCGGGGCCCATGGGCGCGCCGGTCACGTAGCCCGGATCGGTACACGCGCTCAGCGCCAACAATGCAACGCCGCCTGCGACCAGCGGCTTGAACTTCACGACCATGGTAGGAGACCTCGCGACTGCCTTGTGCCTCGGTTGCCGGTCTATATCGACCCGGGGCGGGGCGCACTAGCCGTTTCGGCGGCGGTCAG
>CAYMRW010000356.1:0-3112 GCA_964392825.1 uncultured Rhodobacterales bacterium | reverse complement strand
CGACGGGCTCTCGGACGTGCCCGACTGGCGGCCGTCGCCGACCGTGGGCAGGTGGTCGACCCCCTGCCTCAGCATCGCGTCGGGGGGCTGCATGTTCACCACCTCGGCCGAACCCGGATAGCCGACGCAACCGACGCCGCGGATGAACAGGATCGTCTTCTCGTCGATGCCGAGCGCGGCGTCGTTGATCCGCTCGTGGTAGTCCTCCGGGCCCTCGAAGACGACCGCATGCGCCTCGAACACGCCCTCGTGCCCCGGATGCGACAGGAAACGATGCTGGAACTCGGCCGAGATGACCGAGGTCTTCATCAACGCGCTGTCGAAGAGGTTGCCCGAGAGTACGAGGAACCCCGCATGTTCGCGGAGCGGGCTCTCGTAGGGGCGGATCACCTCGTGGTCGCGCGAGCGCTCCGCCGCGAGGAGGTCGCGCCAGACCCGGCCCGAGGCCGTCATAGCGTCGAGGCGCAGCCGATCCGCCGCCGCGAGTTCCCCCATTACTGCCGGCACCCCGCCCGCGCGGAAGAAGCTCTCGCCGAGATACGCGCCGGCGGGCTGCATGTTGACGAGGAGCGGCACGTCGTAGCCGATCCGCTCCCAGTCGCGGATGTCGAGGGGCACGCCCGCGTGCCGGGCGATCGCCTGCAGGTGCGGCGGCGCGTTGGTCGACCCGCCGATGGCGGTGCAGACGACGATGGCGTTCTCGAACGCCTCCCGCGTCAGGATCGCCGAGGGTCGCAGGTCGTCCCACGTCATCTCGACGATGCGCCGCCCGGTCTCGTAGGCCATCGCCATGCGCTCGCGGAAGGGGGCGGGGATCGCCGCGGCGCCCGGCAGCGTCATGCCCAGCGCCTCGGCCAGCGCGTTCATCGTGCTCGCCGTGCCCATCGTGTTGCAGTGCCCGAGCGAGGACGCCGAGGCGCAGGCGCGATCCATGAACTCGGCGTAGTCGATCCGCCCCTCGGCGAGGAGGCGCCGGCTCTCCCAGATGACGGTCCCCGAGCCTACGCGCCGCCCCTCCCACCAGCCGTCGAGCATCGGCCCGCCGTTCAGCGCGATCGCCGGCAGGTCGACGGTGGCCGCCCCCATCAGCAGCGCCGGCGTGGTCTTGTCGCACCCGGTCGTCAGCACGACGCCGTCGATCGGATAGCCGTGCAGCACCTCGACGAGGCCGAGATAGGCGAGGTTGCGGTCGAGCGCCGCGGTCGGCCGCTTGCCGGTTTCCTGAATCGGGTGCACGGGAAACTCGATGGGGATGCCGCCCGCGTCGCGGATGCCCGCCTTGATCCGGTCGGCGAGGAAGACGTGGATCTTGTTGCAGGGGGCGAGGTCGCTGCCGGTTTGGGCGATGCCGATCAGCGGACGCTCGCCCTGAAGTTCGGCGCGCGTGAAAGACTGGTTCTGGTAGCGCTCGAGGTAGAGCGCGGTCATGCCGGGGTTGTTCGGATTGTCGAACCATTCCTGTGACCGGAACCGTCGGTTGGCGCGCGTGTCCCGCATCCCGTCCTCCTATCTGCCGCAGGGACATGCTTCCCGCGTGCGCCCGGGCAGGTCCACCCCCCAGGAGACGACGCGGGCCCTTCCGATGCGCCTCAGATGACGAGGTCGATGTTCCAGAACCGCCGCACCTGCCCGATGCACGCGGCGCGCGCCTCCTCGGACCTGCCGGCGATGCGCTCGACACGGAAGCCGAAGCGCTCGAGGCCGCAGAGGTCGACGGCGCTCAGGACCACGATCTCGGCGTCGCGCTCGAGCGCCATCGCGGCGAGGCGCAGCGCCATGTCGGCGGCGTTCGGGAGGGCTTCGGACACCATGACACCGATCGTGACCGCATCCTCGGACCGGAACCGGACCTCGGGCATCGAAACGGCCGCGATCTCGGGAAAGAGATCGGCGCCGACGGTCTGCGGCCGCGGCTCGACGTCCTCGATCAGCGGATCAAGGTTGTCGGCCTCCCGCGGAGAGACGCGCGATACCACCGACGCGTAGTCGCTCCGTTCCATCGTTCACCTCCGCGATGAGTTCCGCCGCGGCGAGATTGCCGGGCTCGGGCAGGGCCACCTCGGCCATGCGCTGCCGGGCCGCCGCGCCCTCGCCCCGATCGAGGAAGCGCGCGACCTCCCGCTCGAGGCGCATGAGTTCGGACGGCTCGATGGCGACCGCGAGCCCGCGCTCCGCGGCCGCGTGCGCCCGCGCCGCCTGGTCGTCCATGAACGGCCCCATCTGCGGCACGAAGATCGCGGGCGTCCGGTTGTAGAGGACCTCGTGGAAGAGATTGTAGCCCGATGCGGCGACGCAGAGATCGGCGGCGGCGACGAGGGCGTCCGCCCGGCCGGTGCGGACCACGCGGGTCCGCCGCCAGCCGAACCACCCCGCCTCCTGCCGCCCGCCGGGCCAGAGAACGACGAGGTGCAGCGTGTCGTCGCGCCGTTCGGCGATTCCGCAAAGCGCCTGGATCTGCGTCGTCCGATCCGCCACCACGCCGCCGCCCAGAAGCGTCACGACGAGATGCGAGAACGCGACGTCGTAGCGCTCCGCCAGAGCGTCGCGCAGGCGGGCGCGGCCTTCGCGCGCGGGCGCGGCGCGGCGGACGATCGGCCCGACCTCCATCACGCGGTCGGAGCGCGAATAGGCGCGGTTCAGCTCGTCGAACGCCTCGCGCGGGACGATCACGCGGGCGAACGCCTTCTCGCGGTCGAGCGCCACGGTGTTGTTCTGCGTCGCCTGCCAGAGGCCACGGCGGATCCACACGCCGTTCAGCCGGTTCTCGAGGATGGTCCGGTAGACCGAATCGAAGACGTAGCCGCCATCGAAGACCAGCGTCCGTGCCCCGCGCGACAGCGCCTTCAGGCGGACGTAGTTCGCGAGGTCGTTCTCGAAGCGCTGCGCGTGCAGCGCGCTGCGCCCGATCAGCGGCATGACATCGAAGCCCTGCGACTTCACGAGAGCGACGCAGCTCGGGAAAGCGGCGAAGACCGGCCGCGCCTGCCCGCGGCACTCCCGCGCAACCAGCGCGGCGCGCTGGGCATGGCCGAGGCCGATCCCGTTCGTCGCGACGAAGACGGGCCCGCCCGCGGGCGGCGACGCGGGCGGGGCGGGATCGACGAACGGCAGG
>CAYMRW010000355.1:0-3115 GCA_964392825.1 uncultured Rhodobacterales bacterium | reverse complement strand
CGGGCCAGCGACTCCACCTCGTCGGAGGCGGGCGCGAGCTGGAACGCGCCCCAGAAGAGCGGTATCTGCAGCAGGATGAACGCAGCCCCGCCGGCGCCGCCGATCATCAGCGCCCGCATCAGCAGCGCCCCGGTCTCGGCCACGTCGCCGGCGCCGCGGGCCTGCGCAACCATGCCGGTCGTGCCCATCCGCAGGAAACCGAACACCCAGTAGACCGCCGCCAGGATCACCGCGCCGATGCCGACGGCGCCGATCGGCGCCGCCTCGCCTAGCTGTCCGACGACGCCGGTGTCGACGGCGCCGAGGATGGGGATCGTCGCGTTCGAGAGGACGATCGGCAGCGCGATGGCGAGGACCCTGCGGTGGGTGATCGGCAGCGCCGCCGGCGCGGCCCCGGTCACTCCTGCGCGGGCATCAGGAAGTGCCCCGTCGCCTGCGCGAAGAGGCGGGCGCGGTTGTCCTGCCACGCCTCGACGTGGACGGAGGCGTAGCGCCGGCCCGAGCGGTTGATCCGGGCCCGGGCGTAGGCGTCGCGCGGCAGGCCCGAGCGCAGGTAGTCGACGGTGAAATCGATGGTCTTGGGCAGCGGCCGCGGCTCCACCGCCTCGGGCTCGGCCTTGCGCGCCTCGATCTCGCCCCAGAGCGACGTCCAGGCGAGCTCGATGATCGCGGTCATCTCGAGGAATGCCGCCGTCACGCCGCCGTGCAACGCCGGTAGGAACGGGTTGCCGATCAACTTGTCCTCGAACGGCAGGACCGCGGTCAGCTCGTCGCCGCGGCGGTCGAAGGCGATGCCGAGCCAGCGGGCGTAGGGCACGCCCTCGGTCAGGGCGGCGAGCGCGGCGTCGCGCCGCTGCTTGACCACCTGGACGGGTTCGGGGCGCGCCATCACCGCTCGACCGTGAAGGCACCGGCGGCGGTGGCGACCGGCCGCTCGTCGTCGTCGTCGTGGGCGGTGGCGCGGACGAAGGCCACGGTGCGCGTCAGGTGATAGCATGTGGCGCGGGCGCGCAGCGTCTGGCCGGGGGTCGCCGCGCGCATGTAGTCGACGCGCAGATCGAGTGTCGCGGTGCTGCGGATGTCGGGCGAACGGCTCATCACCGCGGCGCCGCCGCAGGTGTCGAGCATGGCCGACACCGCGCCGCCGGCGATGACCCCGGTGGCGGGATCGCCCGCGAACTCGGCACGGTAGGGCATGACCGCCTCGGCCACGCCGTCGCCGATCTCGGACAGCGAGAGCCCGAGCGCGCGGGCATGCGGAATGGCCTCGATGAACTGGCGGGCGAGCTGCGCCTTGCGGTCGTCCATGGGTCCCTCTTGGCGGCGGCAGGGTCCCGGCACAAGGGCGAATTGGACGGCGTGTCGCGGGGTGCTAGGGTGGCCTCGGAGACCGGCGCCGGGGGACCTCGTGATGGCCGAACCGCTGAGCTTCAAGGAGATGTGCGCGCGCTTCGAGGTGACCCCGCGCACGCTGCGCTACTACGAGTACATCGAGCTCCTCCGCCCCGAGCGCGACGGCCGGGCGCGGCACTACGGGCCGCGCGAGCTGGCGCGGATGACGCTGATCCTGCGCGGCCGCCGCTTCGGCTTCAGCCTCGAGGAGATCCGGCAATGGCTCGAGATGTACGAGAGCGCGGGCACCGAGGCGCAGATGCTGGGCTTTCTCGAACTCGCCGATCGGCAGCTCGCGAGCCTCGCCCGCGAACGCGACGAGATCGACGCCGCCATCGCCGAACTGAAGGCGCTGCGCGAGGAAGTCGCAAGCGGCCTCGGCTGAGCCACCACGCGGCGTCGGCGGCAAAGAAAATTACCCGTAGCGGCGTCGTGATTTGACACCTGTTTCGCGTGACGCGAAGTGACGTTACGTTCCCGGCACGTCAACTTGGGCGACACTTGTAGGCCTGTCATCAAAGCGTCAACTGGCCGTGCGCAGGACCACCAGACCAGGAACACGCTTAACCATGACCGATGCGCTCATGACCATCCGCCAGATGTGCGAGGCCTACGACGTCACTCCGCGGACGCTTCGCTTCTACGAGAGCAAGGAGCTGCTCGCGCCCATCCGCCAGGGGCAGAAGCGCCTCTACACCTACCGCGACCGCGGACGGCTGACGCTGATCCTCCGCGGCAAGCGGTTCGGCTTCAGCCTCGAGGAGATGCGGCAGCTTCTCGACCTCTACGACGGTGGGCGCGGCCGCGAGGCGCAGCTGACCCGCACGGTCGAGGTCGGCCAGTCCCGGCTGGAGGCGATGCGCGCCGAGCGCCGCGAGCTCGACACCGCCATCGCCGACCTCGAGGGGCAGATCAGCGGCGCGCGCCAGATGCTCGCCGACATCCGCACCCCGCAGGCCGCCGAATAACCCCGAACCGACACCCGACAAATCAGGGAGAACGCCCCCCGTGCCGAGCTACGACCCCCCCGTCAAGGACATGCAGTTCGTCCTCCACGACGTGCTTGCCATCTCGGAGAGCGACGTGCCGGGCTACGACGAGCTCGACCGCGAGGTGACCCAGGCCATCCTGGAGGAGGCGGGCAAGCTCGCCGCCGGCGTCCTGCAACCCCTGAACCGGATCGGCGACGAGGAGGGCTGCACGCTCGAGAACGGCGTCGTCCGCACGCCCGCGGGCTTCAAGGACGCCTACGGCCAGCTCCGCGCCGGCGGCTGGCTCGGCCTCGACCAGGCCGAGGCGTACGGCGGGCAGAACATGCCTTACCTCATGCACACCGCCACCGGCGAATTCTTCGTCTCGGCCAACATGGCCTTCAACATGTACCAGGGCCTGACCCACGGCGCCGTCGCGGCGCTGATGGCGCACGGGTCGGAGCAGCAGAAGGCCACCTACCTGCCGAACATGGTCGAGGGGTCCTGGTCGGGCACGATGAACCTGACCGAGCCGCATTGCGGAACCGATCTCGGCCTGATCCGGACGAAGGCCGAGCCGCAGGACGACGGCACCTATCGCATCACCGGGCAGAAGATCTGGATCTCGGCAGGCGAGCACGACCTGACCGACAACATCATCCATCTGGTGCTGGCCAAGATCCCGGGCGGCCCCGAGGGCACGAAGGGCATCAGCCTCTTCATCGTGCCGAAGTTCCTCGTCAACGAGGACG
>CAYMRW010000354.1:0-3126 GCA_964392825.1 uncultured Rhodobacterales bacterium | reverse complement strand
GTGGGAGTGGGGCGCGTACTACGGCGACGCCAAGATGCAGGGTGCGAAACTCGACATCTCAAGGTGGAAGCGTCCGTCGCCCGAGACGATCCCCTCACATGCCAAGGCCGCCGGCCTCTACATGATCTGCACGATGTCCAAGCACGCGGCCGAGGCCAAGGGATGCTCGGACGCGCTGATGATGGACTATCGCGGCTACGTGGCCGAGGCGACGGGCGCCAACGTCTTCTTCGTCCGCGACGGCGAGGTGCACACGCCGCTGCCCGACTGCTTCCTGAACGGCCTGACCCGGCAGACCGTCGTCGGCCTCCTCCGCGACCACCAGATCCGCGTGCACGAGCGCCACATCATGCCCGAAGAGCTGGGCCAGTTCGAGCAGTGCTGGCTCACCGGCACCGCCGCCGAGGTCACCCCCGTGGGCCGCATCGGCGACCACACGTTCGAGGTGGGCCAGATCACCCGCGACATCGCCGAGGAATACGAGGCGCTGGTCCGCGCCTGAGGGCGCGCGCCCGGATTGTCGCCCGGACGCGCGCCGCGCATCAGCTGGTGCGTTCGATCCTCAGGTAGCTTCTCACCCGACCGACCGAAGCGGAGCCGCGAGGCAGGCGGCGCAGCACGTTGATGGCGTGGTGCGGGCCGCGGATGCGCTGGCCGCGCTCGTGCTGGACGTATTTCGGCAGGCGCAGGTCCGAGCCGCCGCGCGGATGGTCGAGGATGTGGCGTTCCATGGTCGTCCTCCCGTGACGTGTACCCCGACACTAGGGACTGGTGCGCTCTCCTCCAAGGGTCAACCTTGCGGTGTCATGGTCTTGCGTGCGTTGCCCCGCGCGAGGCCGAGACGTCGCTCGCGCCAGATGACGAGAACGCCGGCCAGCACCACGATCGCCGCGCCGACCAGCATCTGCCGCGTCGGCACCTCGCCGAAGACGGCGTAGCCGATGCCCAGCGCCAAGAGGATCGAGGCGTAGTCGAAGGGCGCCACGACGCTCGCGTCCGCCCCCCGGTAGGCGGAGGTCAGCAGGATCTGGCCGACGCCGCCGAGGGCGCCCGCGGTCATCAGCAGCGCCGCCTCCCCCGGTGTCGGCACGACCCAGCCGAAGGGGATCGTCAGAAGCGACAGGCCCGCCGCGGTGATCGAGAACCAGAAGACGATGGACGACGTCGTCTCGGTTTGAACCAGCCGGCGGACGAAGACCTGCGCTAGTGCCGCGCAGACCGCCGACATCAGCACGACGACCGCCCCGAGCGCCTCGCGCGGGGCGAGGCTGCCGTCGCCGAACGCGGTCAGCCGCGGCGCCAGGATTACGAGGACGCCGGCAAGCCCCAGCGCCACCGTGCCGAGCCGGAACGCACGCACCCGCTCGCCCAGGAACATGGCCGCGAAGACGACGACGAGGAGCGGAGCCGCGTAGCCGATCGCCTGCACCTCGAAGAGCGGCAGGAGCCCGAGCCCGGCGAAGCCGAGCCCCATCGCCATGACGCCGACGAAGCCGCGCCAGAAGTGCCCGAGCGGGTCGTGTGCGCGAAAGCCCGTCGCGAGCTCGCGCCGCCAGACGAGCCAGAGCACGATCACCGGCAGCGCGAAGGCCGAGCGGAAGAACACGGCCTCCCCCGGCGGCACGTGGTCGGAGGTCGCCTTGATGATCGCCGCCATGGTCACGAACATCGCGACCGAGCCGAGCTTCATTAGGATGGCTGGGACCGGGCTCACCGAACCTCCCTTTGCGTCGCCGCGAACTAACCCGCCCTCGCGCCCGGGAAAAGACGCCGCGCGACGCCGTGACGGCCGTCGCTGCCCGGCCAAATTCGGCGGGGAAGGACGACGCGCGTGCGGCGCCCCTCACGAAGCGACGTCGCTTTCGGAACGGCAGCGCCGGGTCGCGCCGCGCGATGGCGGGCGCGCGGCCGCCCCGGTCCGCGGACCGCTTCACGGCGATCGCTGGTAACGGGCGTCCTGCACCGGGGCGGCCGCGAGGCGAGGGATCATGCGCCGGCCGGCGGGACGTCGCCCGCGCGAGGCGCCGCGTCTCAGCCGGGCGGCCCGATCGCGACCGTCGTCGCCCCGTACCAGTCGGCGAACGCGCGGATCTCGGCATCGGTCAGGTCCGCCGCGACCTCCGACATGACGTCGTGCGTGCGCTTGCCCGAGCGGAAGGCCTTGAGCTGCGTGTCGATGTAGATGTTGCTCTCGCCGGCGAGGTTCGGCGCGTCGGGCACGACCGCGATCCCGTCCGCCCCGTGGCAGGCGACACAGGCCTCGGGCGCCTCGCCCGGGTCCGCCGCCAGGTCCGCCGTGGCCTCGTGCGCGGCGTACCACGCGGCGACGTCGTCGATCTGCGCGTCCGAGAGGCCCGCGGCGACGACGCTCATCATCTCGTGGGTGCGCGTACCCTCGCGGAACGCGCGAAGCTGCGCGGCGATGTAGTCCGCCGGCTCGCCGCCGATGTGCGGCGCTATGGGTATCTGGGCGTAGCCGTCGAGTCCGTGGCAGGTCCGGCACTGGCCCGCGACCTGCCGCCCGGCACCGGCGTCCTGGGCGGTCCCCGCGCCGGCGGCAAGCGCCAGCGCCAGGACCAGCGGGGCGAGGTCCCGGGTCGGGCCCGGGACGCCGCCAGGCGCGGTGCCCCGGGCTCGGCCCGGGGCCTCCGCCGGTCTCATTCCGGGGCGCTATAGCTGATCCGGTAGAGCGCCCCCGCCAGATCGTCGGACACCAGCAGCGACCCGTCGCGCAGCTGCGCGACGTCGACGGGACGGCCGAGATACTCGCCGTTCTCGTCGAGCCAGCCCTCCGCGAACGGCTCGGTCGTGACGTTGCCGTCGTCGTCGATCATGCTGACCATGACCCGCGCCCCGACCGGCGTCGTGCGGTTCCACGACCCGTGCTGCGCCGAGAAGATGGCGCCCCGGTACTCCTCGGGGAACATGTCGCCGGTGTAGAACATCATGCCCAGGTCGGCGGCATGCGCGACGGTCTCGCTGACCGGCATCACGACGTCCGCGGGGATCTCCTCGTCCATGTACTCGTTCGTGCGCACGTCGCCGCCGCCGTACCACGGAAAGCCGAAGTTCTGGCCCATCTCGGTCTGGCGGTTGATCTCGCCCGGCGGGATGTCGTCGCCCATG
>CAYMRW010000353.1:0-3132 GCA_964392825.1 uncultured Rhodobacterales bacterium | reverse complement strand
CAGCGCCTCGATCTGGCCCTGGGTCATCAGCGGCGCGAGCTGGATCGCGAGACAGGCCGAGGCGATCATCTCGTTGACGCAGGCGGTGAGCGTCTGCGGCAGACCCATGCCCCCGTGCTCCGGCCCGGCCGAAATGCCGATCCAGCCGCCTTCGGCGATGGCACGGTAGCCCTCGGCGAACCCCTCCGGCGTGCGCACGACGCCGTTCTCGAGCCGCGCGGGATCGGTATCGCCCACCCGCTGCAGCGGCGCCAGAACCTCCTCGCAGAGGCGCCCGGCCTCGGTGAGGATCGCCTCCACCGTCTCGGGCGTCGCCTCGGCGAACCGGTCGGTCGCCGCAACGCGGTCGAAGCCCACAACCTCGAGCAGGTGGCGGAACTCGCGGATGGGGGCGCGGTAGGGCATCAGGGGCCTCCTTCTGCGGGCGCGGGGGGCTGTCGCCGGGGCGAGGCCGCGCTATCAGGGCAGGATGTCGTCGTCCCCGTGCACCCGTCCACCGGAACGCTGCGTCACGGGTCTCCGTGCCTGAGGCGCCGGTCTTCGCCGCCGACGCGGCCGGGATCGCGCGCGCGGCCGAAATCCTGCGAGGCGGCGGGCTCGTCGCCTTCCCGACCGAGACCGTCTACGGCCTCGGCGCCGATGCGACCGACGCGCAGGCCGTGGCCCACCTCTTCGAGGTCAAGGGCCGGCCGAGCTTCAATCCGCTGATCGCCCATGTCGCGGACATCGCTGCGGCAAGGCGCGTCGCCCGGTTCGATGCGACGGCGGAGCGGCTGGCCGACGCGTTCTGGCCCGGCCCCCTGACCCTCGTTCTTGCGGCGCGCGAGGGGGCGGTGGCGCCGCTCGCGCGCGCCGGGCTGCCGACCGTTGGCGTCAGGGTGCCCGAGCACCCCGCGGCGCAGCGCCTCCTGGAGGCGGTCGGCCGACCCGTCGCCGCGCCGTCGGCCAACCCGTCCGGGCGGGTCAGCCCGACCACCGCGGCGCACGTCCGGTCGACGCTCGGCGGGCGGATCGACGCCATCCTGGACGCCGGGCCCTGCGCCGTCGGCGTCGAATCGACAATCGTCGGGCTCGTGGGCCGTCCCAGCCTGCTGCGGCCCGGCGGACTGCCGCTCGAGGCGGTCGAGGCCTGCCTCGGGGGGCCGCTCGCGGCCGCCGCCCAGGGCATCGACGCCCCCGGGCAGCTTCGCTCGCACTATGCTCCCTCGGTCCCGGTCCGCCTCGGGGCGGCCACGGCCCGGCAGGGGGAGACGTTCCTCGGCTTCGGGCCGATCGACGGCGACATCAATCTCTCGCCGTCGGGCGACCTCGTCGAGGCCGCGGCGCGGCTCTTCGCGGCCCTGCACGAGCTCGATGCAACAGGCGCCGTGGGCATCGCCGTGGCGCCCATTCCCGACCGGGGGCTCGGCCGGGCGATCAACGATCGCCTGCGCCGCGCAGCCGCCCCACGGGACTAGGCGCGGCCGCCTTCGGACGACAGGAGAAGGGCGTCGATCCCGAGCGACTTCAGCGCCGCCTGCCACTTCCCCTCGTCGGCGTCGCCGAACACGATGTCCGAGGACGCGTCGCAGACCAGCCAGCCGTTCTCGCGGATCTCGCCCTCGAGCTGCCCCGGGCCCCAGCCGGCATAGCCGAGCGCGAGAATGGCCGCGCCCGGCCCCTCGCCCCGCGCGATGTCGTGCAGGATGTCGAGTGTCGCGGTCATGCCGAAGGCGTCGTCGATCTGCAGGGTCGAGGAGGTGGCCGCATAATCGGTGCTGTGGAGGACGAAACCGCGTCCGCACTCGACCGGGCCGCCGAAATGGACCCTGATCGGGCGGGACCCCGGAGAGACCTCGATCTCGAGCTGCTGCAAGAGGTCGCCCACGTCGATCTCGCGGGCGGGCTTATTGACGATCAGGCCCATCGCCCCCTGCTCGGAATGCGCGCAGATCAGCACGACAGACCGCGTGAAGCGTGGATCGCCCATTGCAGGCATGGCCACGAGAAGGCGACCGGAGAGGTCGCTGGCGTCGCTCGGCTCCTCCATCAGCCTAAAGAGATAGGTCCGGACGCGCGGCCCGCAATGGCGTCGCCCGCAACTCGACACATCGTGACTTCCCCGCGGCAGCGGCCTCGTGCAGAAGGCACGGGATGCGCATGCCCCTCGCCCTCCTCCTCGCCGTTCTCGCCAGCGCTTCGGCCGCGCAATCGGTGGACGAGATCGTCGACGTCGAGCTCCTGCCGGGCTGGCGCCACGCCGACGGCACCCACATGGCGGGCCTGCGCATCACGCTAGCGCCCGGATGGAAGACCTACTGGCGGGCCCCCGGCGAGGCCGGCATCCCGCCGTCCTTCGACTGGTCGACGTCGGAGAATCTGGCCTCGGCGTCTACGCATTTCCCGACGCCCGACGTCTTCGAGATCAACGGCATGCGGACGATCGGCTACGGCGGCAGCGTCGTGCTGCCGCTCGCCTTCCGCCCGGCCGACGCCGGCGGCGCCATCGCGCTGCGGGGCAGTGTTTCGCTCGGCGTGTGCGAAACCATCTGCATCCCGTTCAGCGCGCGGATCGCGGCCGACCTCGTCCCCGGGACGGATCGGGGCGAACGCGAGATCCGCGCCGCTCTCGCGCAGGCCCCGCGCTCCGCTGCCGAGGCCGGGGTCGACGGGGTCGGCTGCCGAGTGGAGCCGATCGCGGACGGCCTGCGGCTGACGGCCCTGATCGACATGCCGTCGCTCGGCCGCGACGAGATCGCGGTGTTCGAGGCGGGGGATCCGGACCTCTGGATCTCGGGGGCCGAGGTGCGGCGGACCGGCGGAACCCTCGTCGCTGCGGCCGATCTCGTGGCGCCGCATGGCGGCCCCTTCGTCCTCGACCGCTCGGCGGTCCGCGTCACCGTCCTCGCCGACGGCCACGGCGTCGAGATCGAGGGCTGCCGCGCCGGCTAGCCCCGCCGCCGCAGGAGCGCCGCCGCGAGATAGATCGTCGCGAGCGCCGCCCCGAGGATCGACGCGAAGACTAGGAACGCCGCCGCGACCGGCGGCAGCTGCGCCGACGCAAGCGGCGTCCCGGCGCCGAGAACGAGGGGCCCGAAGCCTGCGGCCAGCGCGAGAACCGCCGCGGCCCCGGCGAGGCCCGTCGCCGTCCGC
>CAYMRW010000352.1:0-3139 GCA_964392825.1 uncultured Rhodobacterales bacterium | reverse complement strand
GAGGGCGCGGGCGTGGTGATGGAGGTGGGCGCCGGCGTGACGTCGGTGGAGCCCGGCGACCATGTCATCCCCCTCTACACGCCGGAGTGCCGGGAGTGCGCGTACTGCCTCAACCCCAAGACGAACCTCTGCCAGAAGATACGGGTGACGCAGGGCAAGGGGCTGATGCCCGACGGCACCTCGCGGTTCCGGACCGCGGACGGCGAGCCGCTGCTGCACTACATGGGCACCTCGACGTTCGCCAACCACACCGTGCTGCCCGAGATCGCGGTGGCCAAGGTCAACCCCGACGCGCCCTTCGACAAGATATGCTACATCGGCTGCGGCGTGACGACGGGGATCGGCGCCGTCATCAATACCGCCAAGGTCGAGCCGGGGTCGAACTGCGTCGTCTTCGGCTTGGGCGGCATCGGGCTGAACGTGATCCAGGGGCTGCGCCTGGTCGGCGCCGACATGATCGTCGGCGTCGATATCAATCCCGACAAGAAGGCGATGGCCGAGCGGTTCGGCATGACCCACTTCGTCGATCCGAGGGAGGTCGAGGGCGACCTCGTGCCCTACATCGTCGATCTGACGAAGGGCGGGGCGGACTACAGTTTCGAGTGCATCGGACGGACCGAGACCATGCGCCAGGCGCTCGAGTGCTGCCACAAGGGCTGGGGCGAGAGCGTCATCATCGGCGTCGCCGGGGCGGGACAGGAGATCTCGACGCGCCCCTTCCAGCTCGTCACCGGGCGGGTCTGGCGGGGCAGCGCCTTCGGGGGCGCCCGCGGCCGCACCGACGTGCCGCGGATCGTCGACTGGTACATGTCGGGCAAGATCGAGATCGACCCGATGATCACCCACACGCTGACGCTTGACGACATCAACAGGGGCTTCGACCTGATGCATGCGGGCCAGTCGATCCGCTCGGTCGTGGTCTATTGAGGAGAACCATGCAGAAATTCCATCTCGACGACGAAGACGAGGACGACCGCCCGGAAGAGCGCCCCGAGCGCGAGGAGCGGAACGCCAAGGTCGACGCGCTGCTCTTCCGGAGCCGCAACGTGCTGCTGACAGGCGGCGTCGACGACAAGTCGGCGACGAGGGCCGTGGCGCACCTCTTCGCGCTGGCGGAGGCGTCGGACGATCCGATCAACGTCTTCATCTCGTCGCCCGGCGGCCACGTCGAGTCGGGCGACATGGTGCACGACGTCATCAAGTTCATTCGTCCGACCGTCCGCACGATCGGCTCGGGCTGGGTGGCGAGCGCGGGGGCGCTGATCTTCGTCGCCGCCCAGCCCGAGCACCGGTTCTGCCTGCCGAACACCCGGTTCCTGCTGCACCAGCCGCGGGGCGGCATCTTCGGCCAGGCGAGCGACATGCAGATCCAGGCCGAGCAGATCCTGAAGATGCGCGAGCGTTTCGAGCGGCTGTTCGCGGCGGCCACGGGACAGACGCCCGAGAAGATCGCCAAGGACACCGCCCGCGACTTCTGGCTGAACACCGACCAGGCGATCGAGTACGGCCTCCTCGGCCGCGTCATCAGGTCGGTGGACGAGCTCGCCTGATCTGGCCAAGGGCCGCGCCCCGGTGCTAGGGCGCGGTCATGCAACAGGATCATGCCACCGACCGCCGGGGGCGCCCCCTCTACGCGGTCCTCATCGATGCCGACAACATCCCGGCGAAGTACGCCGAGGCGATCCTGAAGGAGGTCACCTCCTTCGGCGAGCCGGCTCTGCGGCGGGTCTACGCCGACTGGTCGCGTGCGGGCCTATCGGCCTGGTCGGACCGCATCCTCGACCTCGGACTCGTCGCGCACCAGGAAACGGCGAACACCAAGGGCAAGAACGCCTCCGACATCGGCCTCGTCATCGACGCCATGGACATCCTTCACTCCGGCCGCTTCGACGGGTTCGTGCTGGTCTCCTCGGACAGCGACTTCACCCGCCTCGCAAGCCGCATCCGCGAGGCGGGGCTCGACGTCATCGGCATCGGCGAGGCGAAGACCCCGAAGTCCCTGCAGAACGTGTGCAATCGCTTTGTCACGCTCGAGAACATCGTCGAGGACGAGCCGGCGCGTGAGGGGACCGCGCGGCAACCCTCGAAGAAGCAGCCGGCGACCGACGCCATCCCCCTGATCCTCCGGGCCATGGACAAGATCGGCGCCGACGACGAGTGGTACTCCCTGGGCCAGATCGGCCAGTACATCACCGCCGACAATCCGGCCTTCGACGTGCGCACCTACGGCAAGACCAAGCTCAGCGAGCTCGTGGGGGAACTCAGACGGTTCGAGACGCGCAAGACCGGGGGGCAACTCAAGGTCAGACGCGCGGACTGATGCAAGATCCTTGCGAGGATCTTGCGGACATCCCCCTTCGGACGTGCTAAGTCCCCGTCGGGGGTTGAGTTCGTGGTGTTGGTGGGGCGGTGATATGCTATCGTATGACGAGTATTTTGGGGCAGAGGAACGCTCTGCCATAGTAAGTGCGTCGCGGCCTCGCGTCGGCGGCGTGCCTTCCGCTATCCGAAGGCCACCGGGGAGGTTCGCCGACGGAACGCGCGGCGGCTTCTACCGCAATTTCGGCAAGCACTTCCTGGACGTGCTTCTGGTGCTGGTCTCCTCGGCGGTCGTGGTGCCGCTTGTCGCGGGGCTGGCGGCGATCGTCGCGATGGACGGGCACGGGCCCTTCTTCCGGCAGAAGCGGGTCGGCCGCGACGGCCGGGTGTTCACCATCTGGAAGCTCAGGACCATGGTGCCTGATGCCGAGGAGCGGCTGGCGGAGTACCTGGCGCTGAACCCCGAGGCGCAGGCGGAGTGGGAGCATGCGCAGAAGCTGAGGAACGACCCGCGCGTCACCCGCGTCGGGCGGATCCTGCGCAAGACCTCGCTCGACGAGCTGCCGCAGCTGGTGAACGTGCTGACGGGCGACATGTCCCTCGTCGGGCCGCGACCGATCATGCTGAATCAAGGATCGCTTTACCCCGGGACGTCATACTTCGCGCTGCGCCCGGGAATCACCGGCCCCTGGCAGATCTCGGAGCGCAACGACAGCAGCTTCCCGGAGCGGGCGATGTACGACAACCACTACGAGGCGTCGCTGTCGATCGGCCTCGACATCTCGATCCTCGTCAGGACCGTCCGCGTCGTGGCCAGCGG
>CAYMRW010000351.1:0-3142 GCA_964392825.1 uncultured Rhodobacterales bacterium | reverse complement strand
CGGGGCGAATGCGACGCCGAGCGAGACCTGACGCGCGGACTGCGCCACGATCATCGGCAGCAGCATGGCCTCGAGAAAGAGGAGCGGCGCCGCCAGCAGCAGCCCGAGCGGCCGCCGCCGCGCGACGAGGATCGCCGCGGCGAAGCACGCGGGCGTGACGATGCCGAGATCGAGCGCGTCCGTGACCCGGCCGGTGTAGTGATCCAGTAGCGCGGGCGTGGAGCCCGCGAAGAGCGACCCCGCAAGCGGTCCGAGCCAGACGCCGAGCGTGACCACACCGCTCGCCGCGAGGAACAGCGCCAGCCCCGGGGCCCGGGGGACCGGCCCGCGCCGCAGTCTGCCCGCTTCCGCCGCCGCGACGAAAAGCGCGACGCCGGCGCTCGCATAGGTCGCGACATAGAGCAGGAAGACCGGGTTGTAGACGACGGCCCCAAGCGCGAGGCTGCCGTAGACATAGGCGATCCACGTCATCACGCCGGCGAGGACGAGAAGGCGGGGGACGGTCGCCCGCCGCGCCGCCAGGATCAGCCCGAGCGGCAGGGCGAGAAGCAGCGTCACCGCGTCCGACCCCTGCGCGCCGCCGGCGAAGAACACGGTGTGGTGGCGGTAGAGGCCGCGTCCGTACAGGGGCACGACCTCTCCCCAGACGCTCGGCACTGCCTCGGGGCCGCCGTCGCCCGGCCAGGCGAGGCCGGCCACGGCCGCGGCGGTGGCGAGAGAAAGGGGCGGCAGCGCCGCGAGCCGGGCGCCACGGCCCGGCCGCCCGGCATGATCGGGGGTATCTGCCCTCAAGCCGCCTCGCCGAAGAGGCGTTCGGCATGCTGCGCGAGATAGATGCGGAGCCAGGGCGTGTACCGCTCCGGCCGCGTGGCGCAGTCGCGGGCGAGCGACCGCAGCGGCATCCAGCGGACCGCCGCCACCTCGACCGGGTCCGGCACCACCCTGAGGTCGGGCGGCGCCTCGGCGACGAACAGGTCGACGACCTCGTGCTCGACCATGCCGCCCCCGACATCGGCGCGGTACTCGGTGCGGCCGCGCGGCGTGGGGGCGAGGCCGCAGATGCCGAGCTCCTCGCGCAGACGGCGGTGGGCGCAGTCGCGCGGCATCTCCTCCCAGCCCGGGTGCGTGCAGCAGGCGTTCGCCCAGAGCCCGGGCGTGTGGTACTTGGACGCCGCCCGTAGCTGCAGCAGCACATCCGCTCCGCGCACGACGCAAACGCTGACGGCAAGGTGGCGAAGCGCCCCGCGATGGACCCGCATCTTCTCGACCGGACGGAACCGGCCCCCGACCCAGGCCGGGATCAGCATCACGTCCAGGAGGGGCGGACGAGACCGGTCAGGTGCATCAGGTTCTTCACGCCGATCTTGATGTGGGCGAGGGGGCGCTTCTTGACGAGCTTCTTGTTCATGTAGGCCTCGAAGGTCAGGCGCTGCACGTCGATGTCGTGGCAGAGGCTGACGAACCGTTCCCGCCGCTCGTCCGAGCGGTAGTAGGCGTCCTGCATCGCCCGGAGCGCCCGGAACACCGTCTTGTGCTCACGCATGAAGAGGCGGCGAGCGAGACGCAGGTCGGAGACGCGGCCGGTCGCGAGCGCCGCGACGCACGCCGTGGCGGCGGCGCGTCCGCCCGCCATCGCATAGTAGATGCCCTCGCCCGAGGACGGCGCCACGACGCCCGCGGCATCTCCCGCGAGGACCAGGTCGCGGCCGTTGTCCCAGCGGGGCAGCGGCTCGAGCGGGATCGGCGCGCCCTCGCGCCGGATCGTCTCGCACCCGGCGAGGCCCGAGGTCGCGCGCAGGGCCGCCGTCGCGCCCTTGAGGTCGACGCCGGCGAGACCCGAGCCCATGCCGACGCTAGCCTGATGCCCGTGCGGGAACACCCAGCCGTAGAAGTCGGGCGAGACACGCCCGTCGTAGATCACGTCGCACCGGTCGGGGTCGTAGCCTTCGGTCGCCCCCGGCGCGCGGATCACCTCGTGGTAGGCGATGACGTAGGGGATGCGGTCGCCCCCAGGCACCTCGGCCCGGGCGACGACCGAGCGGGCTCCGTCGGCGCCGATGACGAGACGGGTGGGCGTGCGCCGCACCTCTCCCGCCTTGTCGCGCCAGACCACGCGAACCTGCCCGCCGTCGTCGCGCTCGATGCGCTGGAAAGTACCGGTCAGCCGCTCCGCGCCCGCCGTCGCGGCGCGGGCGCGCAGGAACTCGTCGAAGGGACCGCGGTCGATCATGCCGACGAAGCCGTCCTCGATCGGGATATCGACGCGCCGCCCGGTGGGCGAGATCATCCGCGCCGTGGTGATGCGGGCGACGATCTGCTCGTCGGGAACGGCGAAGTCGGCGATCAGGCGTGGCGGGATGGCGCCGCCGCAGGGCTTGATCCGCCCGGCCCGGTCGAGCAGCGCGACGCGCCGCCCGGCGCGCGCCAGATCCTCGGCCGCGGTCGCCCCCGCCGGCCCTCCCCCCACGACAACGACGTCGAACATCAGGTCTTCTCCTTGCGGGGCCGTGCGGCGCGCCGTGCGCCGGAAGCGGCCGGTGTCATTCCGCCGGCACCGCGGCCGGTCGATTCCCGACCACGCGGGCGGCCATCGCCGCCGCGGCGAGGAACAGGACGGCCTCAGCCAAGAACACGGTGGCGAAGGCCGAGGCATCGGGCAGGACGGCGCGCAGCACGTCGACGGCGGCGGCGCCGACAAGACCGCCGAAGCCCGCGGCGATGGCTTGCGCGGCGCCCCAGAGACCCATGCGCGTGCCTTCGCGCGCCGCGCGGCCCTCGCCGGCGAGCGCCATCATCGAACCGATCGCGGCGACCGCGAACATGCCGTTGAAGACCCCGAGCGCCATGGCGGCGGGGACGATCGGCAGGCCGGCCGCGAGCGCCGCCAGCGACGCGGCCGAGCCGAGGCAGCCGGCGACGACCCACGCGCGGAGCGAGCCGAGACGGAGGCCGGTCGCGGCGATGCCGACCGTCAGCATGCCGAGAAAGACGCCGCCGTTCTGCGCCCCCGAGAGCTGCGTCGACTGGCCCGGGGTGAAGCCCCAGACGAGGCCGGCGAACGGCTCGAGGATCAGCTCCTGCATGAAGTAGGCGGTCATCGACAGGAACACGAAGATCGTGAAAAGCCGCGCCTTGGGTTCGG
>CAYMRW010000350.1:0-3154 GCA_964392825.1 uncultured Rhodobacterales bacterium | reverse complement strand
TGCGGGCGCGGGCGGCGGACAGGGTGCCGCGCAGATCCGTCTCCATCTGCGCGAGATCGGTCTCGGCGGCGGCGCGGCGCGCCTTGGCGGCGTCGGCGATGGCCAGCGTCTCCTCGATGGTGCCGATCAGGTTGTCGTTCGCCGCCTTCACCGCCTCGATGTCGAAGACGCCGCGTTCGATCTGCTGGCGCACCTCGCGATTGGCGTCGCGCAGGGTCTCGGCGTTCTTGCGCAGGAGGTCGTTGGTCAGGTCGTTCGCCTCCTTGACCGCACCCGCCGCCTCGCGCGAGCGGCGGATCGTGACCGCCTGCGCCAACTGTGTCTCCCAGAGCGGACTGCATCGTCACCTGCCGCGTCAGCTTGAGGTCGTGCACCCGCCGCTCGAGATCGTCGCGCGCGGCACGCAGGTCGCGGAGCTCCTGCGCCTCCATCACCGCGTCGCCGGACGAGGCCGCCTGCGCCTCCTTGGCAGGAATGTCCGTGGCGTCGAGGCGGCGCAGCTTCTCGTCGCCCGCGGCGATGTAGAGGCCGAGCTCGTCGTAGAAGTCGAGGGTCCGGTCGTAGAGGATGTCGAGCGACTTGATGTCCTTCAGGAGCTGGTGCTCGTGCCGGAGGAGATCGCCCGTCACCCGGTCGATCTGGTCCTGCACCTCCTCGTAGCGGGCCAGGAACCGTGCCATCGGCCGGGCCCGGCCGAGCAGCCGCTCCCACCACGAGCGGCCGCGGTCGGGGTCGAGTTCGGCCACCGAGAAGCCGCGCAGCGTGCTCACGATCTCGCGCAGGCTGTCGCCCGCCGGGCCGATGTCCTTGTTGCGGACGTCGCCCAGCATCGACTGGCTGATCTCCTGCAGCTGCGACTGCGCGCGGGCGCCGAAGCCCACGATCGAGCCCGCGTCGCCCATGTCGAGCTCGGCCAGCCGTCGCTCGATCTCGGCCCGCTTCTCCGCCGGCGCCGCCTCGAGGGACGTGATCTCGGCCCCCGGCTCGGCCAGGTCGTGCTCGGCGAGCTTCCTGAGCTCGGCGTCGAGCGCGCGGGCGTCGTCGGTCAGCCGACCCTTGGTTACGGTCATTCGGTCTTCACTCCCTCGCGCTCGAGCCGGTCGCGCAGCACGCTGATCTCCAGGTTCAGGTCGGTCCGGGTGTCCTCGATCAACCTGTGGGTTCTCGCCGCGAAGGTCTGGTCCAGATCGTCGAGCAGCGCAACGTAGTCAGCACGTGCCTGCGGATCGCGGCCCCGGCGCCACAGGTCGACAAAGCGCGCCGTCGCGTCGCGGGCGCCCATCAGATAGACGCTGAGGTAGCGGCGGACGCCGCCGAGGTCGCGCGGATCCTCCTCGACCTCGCGGAAGAGGGTGCGCGCGGTGCCGCAGAACGCCTCCACGCGCGCGATGACCTTGCGGTCCCCGGTCTCGCGGACCCGCGCGGCCATCTCGGCGAGCATCGCCTCGGCCTCGTCGATGGCGCGCAGCACGCGGGCGCCGCCCGCGGTCTCGGCCACGCCCTTGTCCTTCAGGGGGTCGGGGCCGAAGGCGGCGAGGTGCAGAAGGCCGCCGATCACGGCGAAGACCGCGGACGCGGCGGCGCCGGCGCCCGGGTCCCAGGCGGCGAGGCCGACGCCGAGCCCGGTCAGCGCCGAGGCGAAGATCTTGCGGGGGATAGCCGGCCGCTTGGCGACCTTGCGCTCGGCGTAGGCGGCCTCGGCCCGCAGCCCCTCGCCGAGGAGCCAGTTCGCGCCGAGGAGGGTGGCGAGCGCGGCCAGATCCGCGGCCATCGTCAGTGCGCCGCCCGACAGCGCCGTGAGGACGAGGGGCAGGGGCGCCACCCACAGCAGGTTTCGCCTCAGCGCCATCCGCTGCGGCCGGCGCCGCGGCGCGGGCGCGCCTCCGGGCGAGTGCGCTCCGCCGAAGCGCCGGGCCACTCAGAGCCCCCCGACGAGGCCCGTCGACACTCCTGCGATCAGCAGGAACAGGGCGATGAAGGCAAGCTTCTGCACGTTCGTCCCCTCCGTGGGACCCGGTACGAGAGATCCGTCGCGGATGCCGGCGCGTACCCCGAGCGCGAAGACCGAGATCACGCCGACGGCGGCGGACAGGATCAGCGTGGCGAGAATCAGTCTCTGCATCGTCGGGACCGCTCCATTTCCATCCGAATGTAGGTGCGCGTCCGCCCGAATGTCAGCAGGGCATCGGAACACGCGCGCGGCATCGCCGTCATCGGCGCTTCGGCGCGGGGCGCGGCGTCTCCTCGAGACCGAGCTGGTCGCGTAGCACCCGTGGCCGCACCTCGCGCACCTCGCCCGGGCGCAGGTCGCCGAGCTGAAAGGGGCCATAGCCGACCCGGATCAGCCGGCTCACCGGAAGCCCGATCGCCTCCATGGCGCGGCGGATCTCGCGGTTGCGCCCCTCGCGCAGGGCGACGGTCACCCAGGCGTTGCTCCCCTGCTGGCGATCAAGGGCGACGGTCATCGGGCGGAACCGTTCGCCCTCCACGGTGATCCCGCGGCGCAGCGGCTCGAACGTTGCGTCGTCGGGCGTACCATGGATGCGTACGCGGTACTTGCGCGTCCAGCCGGTGCTCGGCAGCTCGAGCCGGCGCTTGATGCCGCCGTCGTTCGTGAGCAGCAGCAGCCCCTCGGAATTGATGTCGAGCCGGCCCACGCTGACGACGCGCGGCATCTCCGCGGGCAGGGCGGCGAAGACCGTGGGCCGCCCCTTCTCGTCGCGCGCCGAGGTCACCAGCCCTTCGGGCTTGTGGTAGAGCCAGAGCCGCGGCGGCTCGGGCGGCTCGACGGCCCGCCCGTCGACGGTGATCCGATCGGCGGCGGTCACGTTCCGCGCCGGCCCGTCCACGACCTCGCCGTTGACCGCGACGCGCCCGGCGAGGATCAGCCGCTCGGCCTCGCGGCGGCTCGCCACCCCGGCCCGCGCCAGCACCTTGGCAATGCGGTCTCCATCCGTCACCAAGGCGGCTTAGCCGCTGGCCTTCGGGCGCGAAAGGCCCGAATGGGGCAGTCGGCCCCGCCCGGACCGGACCGATCGATGACCTTTCAGAGCCACATGCACACGGCGCTCGACGAGGCCCGCGCGGCCGCGGCCCGCGGCGAGGTGCCGGTCGGCGCCGTCGTCGTGCGCGACGGCCGCGTTCTCGCCGCGGC
>CAYMRW010000349.1:0-3158 GCA_964392825.1 uncultured Rhodobacterales bacterium | reverse complement strand
CGGCGGGCGTCCTGCTCCTGACCGGCGCGCTGGGCATCCTCGGTCTCTGGCGCCGGCGAACGGCCTGAGCCGACCCACTTCGCCACGAACAGCCGGGCGGCCTCCACATGGGCCGCCCGGTGCGCGTTCACGCGGGCGCACCGGCGGCGGTCCGGACCCAAGGCGGGTCCGCCGGCCGTTCTCCGGCGGCTCCTGACCCGCACGCAGCACGACGGGTGGCAACATGGAACCGTCAGGTGATCGGCCGGACAGTCCGCCCCGAGGCGCCCCGTCACGAGCGCGATGCTACCGCCGCCTTCGGCAGGCGGACCCAGCATCGGTGGCAGCTCGGGCGTCGCTGCGGGGGGCGGACTAGGCGCGCACCTCGCGCACCGACGGAACACCCAGGGTCGCGAGTACCCTGGCCTCGATGTGCTCTGCGTTCATCCCGGCAACCGCATACATGTCGCGAGGGTTCGCCTGGTCGACGAAGATGTCGGGCAGGACCATCGACCTGAACTTCAGCCCGGTGTCGAACACGCCCTCGTCGGCCAGTAACTGCGCCACGTGGCTGCCGAAGCCGCCGACCGCGCCCTCCTCCACCGTGATCAGCGCCTCGTGATGGCGCGCAAGCTGCAGGATCAGATCCCTGTCGAGCGGCTTGGCGAACCGCGCGTCAGTGACCGTGGGCGTGATGCCGCGGGCATCGAGCGCCTCCGCCGCCATGCGCACCTCGCCGAGGCGCGTGCCATAGGACAGCAGCGCCACGCGGCCCCCTTCCGACAGGATGCGACCGCGCCCGATCGCCAACGGCTCGCCGCGCTCGGGCAGGTCGACGCCCACGCCCTCGCCCCGCGGGAAACGGAACGCGATCGGGCCGTCGTCGTGCCGCGCCGCGGTCGCCACCATGTGCACGAGTTCGGCCTCGTCCGCCGCCGCCATGACGACGAATCCCGGGAGGTTGGCGAGATAGGCGATGTCGTAGCTGCCGGCATGCGTCGCGCCGTCCGCTCCGACGAGTCCGGCGCGGTCGATGGCGAAGCGCACCGGCAGCCGCTGTATCGCGACGTCATGCACGACCTGATCGTAGGCCCGCTGCAGGAACGTCGAGTAGATGGCGCAGAACGGCCTGAGACCCCCCGCCGCCATGCCCGCCGCGAACGTCACGCCGTGCTGCTCGGCGATGCCGACGTCGAAACAGCGCGAGGGAAACCGCTCGGCGAAGAGGTTCAGCCCGGTGCCGTCGGGCATCGCCGCCGTCACCGCCACGATGCGGTCGTCACGCGCCGCCTCCGCGATCAGCGACTTGGCGAACACCTTGGTATAGGACGGCGCGTTCGAGGCGGCCTTCTTCTGCTCGCCCGTCACCACGTCGAACTTCGACCGGGCATGGCCTCTGTCGGCCGAATCCTCGGCCGGGGCGTAGCCCTTGCCCTTGCGCGTGATGACGTGGAGCAGAACCGGCTTGTCGGACCGCGCCTTCAGCGTCCTGAGGACGGGCAGCAGCTGGTTCAGGTCGTGCCCGTCGAAGGGTCCGACGTAGTCGAAGCCCAGCTCCTCGAAAAGCGTCCCCCCGACCGTCATGTGCTTCAGCGCATCCTTGGCTCGGCGCGCCCCGTCCCGCAGCGGCAGCGGCAGATGGTCGACGGCGTCCTTGGCGCCGGCCCAGAGCGACTGCAACGGCGCGTTGGCGTAGATGCGCGACAGGTACGACGACATCGCCCCGACGGGCGGCGCGATCGACATCTCGTTGTCGTTGAGGATCACGAACAGCCGCCGCCCCTCATGCCCGGCGTTGTTCATGGCCTCGTACGCCATGCCCGCCGACATCGCGCCGTCGCCGATCACCGCGATCACGTCGCCGAGCGGCGGCTCGGGCGTGGCGCCGAGGTCGCGGGCGGTGGCGAAGCCCAGCGCGGCCGAGATCGACGTCGACGAATGCGCCGCGCCGAAGGGGTCATATGCGGATTCCGACCGCTTGGTGAAGCCCGACAGCCCGTCCTTCGCCCGCAGCGTGCGGATGCGGTCGCGCCGCCCGGTCAGGATCTTGTGCGGATAGCACTGGTGGCCGACGTCCCAGATCAGCCGGTCGCGCGGAGTGTCGAAGACGGCATGAATAGCGACGGTGAGCTCCACGACGCCGAGCCCCGCGCCGAGATGCCCGCCCGTGACGCTGACCGCGCTGATGGTCTCCGCCCGGAGCTCGTCGGCCAGCCGCTTCAACTCGGCATCGGAGAACTGGTCGAGATCGCCCGGAAACTTCACGCGGTCGAGGAGCGGGGTCTGGGGGCGGTCGGTCATGCGGCAAAGCCTTTTCAGCGTGTCGGGCGTGCTAGCAGAGCCTGCGAGGGAACCGCAAGGTTCCCTGGTGTCGCGCCGGGTCCGACGTCCGGCCCATCCGTCGGCGCCCGGGCCCCCTCGTCCCCTGCCACTTGCGGGATGGCGCGACCCCGCGGCTCGGGCACGGCGCCCCCTGCGGACTGCGCGGGCGAATGCCGCGGCCCTGGCCCCGCGGCGAGCAGACGGACGGCGTCGCGGGCCGCCGCGTGGACGATCGCCTCGGCCGCGAGGCCGATGACGGTGCCCACGGCCACATCGCTCGGATAATGCGCATGGCGCGGCACCTGGATGCCCGCCGCGAGCGCAGCGAAGCCATAGGCCATCCGCGCCGCGCCGGGATACTCGCGGACGATGGCCCGGGCGACGGCGACGGCGCCGGCGGTGTGGCCGGAGGGCAGCGAGCGTTCCTCGTCGTCGTCGCCGCCGACCTCGATATCGTGCTCGCCGTCCTCTCCGACCTGCCCGGGCCGCGGCCGGTCGACGTGATCCTTGACGACGCTCTTCACGCCCGTCGCCAGCGCATGCGCGGCCAGCATCCTGAGGCCCGTTCGCATCAGCCGACGGTCGCCGATGGCGCCGCCGAGCGCCGCCGTCAGGAGGGAGGCCGCGATGAGCGGCGGCTGGTCGGCAAGCTCGCCGACGGCGGCGAGCGCACGGACCGGCCGCGTCTCGCTCACCGGCTCGAAGGCTTCGGCGATGGCGAGATCCCAGCGGGCGACCGCGCGCTCACCGCGGGAGGCGCGCCGCATCTTCGCCTGCGTCTCGTTCTGCGGGTGTCGCTCCGGCTCCGCCATCTGCCTCGAACGCACGAATGCGGCGTTTGGTGCCATGGGCGCGTG
>CAYMRW010000348.1:0-3172 GCA_964392825.1 uncultured Rhodobacterales bacterium | reverse complement strand
CCGTCGAAGCGGTCGAAGATGCCGCCGTGCCCCGGCAGGAGCGACGAGGAATCCTTGACGCCATGCCGCCGCTTCACCGCGCTCTCGGCGATGTCGCCGAGCTGGCTCGCCATCGACACGGCAACGCTGACGCCGATGAGCTCGTAGCCGCTGCCGGTCTCGACGGCGAAGGCAAGGCCCACGAGGGCGGCACCGATCCAGCCCGCGATCGTTCCGGCCCAGGTCTTCTTCGGGCTCACGCGGGGCCAGAACTTCGGCCCCCCGAGGAAGCGGCCGGCGAAATAGCCCCCGACATCGGTGACGACGACGACGGCGACCAGCCAGAAGAGCCAGATCACCCCGAACTCCGCCCGCATCTGGATGAGCCCGTAGCCCGCGACCATGATCATCGTCGAGAACGCGGCGAACATGGTCCGGTTGTGCTCCAGCGAGCCGATCCCCAGCATCGCCGGCGCCAGCAGGAACGGAAGGGCCCAGCCGGGCGGCAACAGCGCCGCGAGCAGGATCACGCCGCCAGCACCCAGGGCCATGGGCGAGGCCATCCGGCTGCCGGCGCGCAGGATCTGGACGAGCTCCCAGAGGAGTAGCGCGCATACCAGCGCGACGACCACGACGAAGGCAATACCGCCGACATACACCCCGAGAAGCCCGACCGCCGCGATGGCGGCGCTTGTGGCAAGGCGCATCGCGAGGTCGTCCCAGCGGCCGGGGACGTCGCTCATGTCAGGACGGCGCCGAACCGTCTTTCGCGCGTTGCGTAGCGCGCCACCACCTTCTCGAACTCCCGCCGGGTAAAGTCTGGCCAGAGCGTGTCGACGAACTCGTACTCCGAATAGGCCGACTGCCAGAGCAGGAAGTTCGAGATGCGCGCCTCGCCGCTCGTGCGGATCACCAGGTCGGGGTCGGGAAGGACGTAGGTGTCGAGATAGCGCGCCAGCGTCTCGGCATCGACGCGCTCGGGGTCGAGGCGGCCGGCGGCGACCTCGCGCGCCAGCCGCTTGGTCGCCCGCGCCACCTCGTCCCGGCCGCCGTAGTTGAGCGCCACCGTGAAATGCAGCAGGTCGTTGTGCGCCGTCATCAGCTCGAGTTCGTCCATCAGACGCACGAGCGGGTCCTCGAGCCGGATGCGGTCGCCGATGAACCGGACGCGGACCCCGGCGCGAACCAAGTCCTCGGCCGCACGCTCGGCGTAGCGGCGGAACATCTTCATCAGGCCCGAGACCTCGGCCTGCGTCCGCTTCCAGTTCTCGGTCGAGAAGGCGAAGACGGTCAGGTACTTGATGCCGAGGTCCGGGCAGGTCTCCATGACCTCCTTGACGCGGTGACCGCCGGCGTGGTGACCGTAGAGGCGGGGCTTGCCGCGCGCCTGCGCCCAGCGGCCGTTGCCATCCATGATGATGGCGACGTGCCGCGGCGTCCTGACAATGCTGCCACCGTCCACTCTGGGCCTCCTGACGCAGGCCGTCAGACCTGCATGATCTCTTCCTGCTTGGTCTCGAGCGCGCCATCGACCGACTTGATGTAGCTGTCGGTCAGCTCCTGCACCTCCTCGGACCAGATCTTGTGGTCGTCTTCGCCAAGTCCTTCGGACTTCGCGCGCTTCAGTTGCTCCATGCCATCGCGCCGGACGTTTCGGATCGCCACACGGGCGTTCTCCGCATATTGCGCGGCGACCTTTGACAACTCCTTGCGACGCTCTTCGTTCAATTCCGGGATCGGCAGGCGGATGATCGTCCCGTCGGTCTGCGGATTGATGCCGAGACCCGACTCGCGGATCGCCTTCTCGACCTTGCCCACCATCGACTTGTCCCAGACGTTGAGCGTGACCATCCGCGGCTCGGGGACGTTGACGGTGCCGAGCTGGTTGATCGGCGTCTGCTGGCCGTACGCCTCGACATGCACGGGCTCGAGCATCGTCGCCGAGGCGCGCCCGGTCCGGAGCGATGCGAACTCCTGGCGGAGCGCCGCCATGGCCCCGTCCATGCGCCGCTTGAGGTCGGCGGTGTCCAGCTCGAAGTCTACTGCCATCGGTTTCTCTCGACCGTCTCGGGGTTTCGGGCGTCTCTATATCGCCATCACGAGACGATTGTATAGGTGCCTTCCCCGGCCAGAATTCCCCGGAATCCGCCGGGTTCGTCGAGGCTGAAGACGATGATCGGCAGCTGGTTGTCGCGGGCGAGCGCGATGGCGCTCGCGTCCATGACGGCGAGGTGACGCGCCAGCACCTCGTCGTAGCCGACGCGCTCGAAGCGCCGGGCGTCGGCGTGCAGCTTGGGGTCGCGGTCGTAGACGCCGTCGACCTTGGTGCCCTTGAAGATCGCCTGGCAGCGCATCTCGCTGGCGCGCAGCGTCGCCGCGGTGTCCGTGGTGAAGTACGGGTTGCCCGTGCCGGCGGCGAAGATGCAGACGCGCTTCTTCTCCAGATGCCGCACCGCGCGCCTGCGGATGTAGGGCTCGCAGATCTGGTCCATCGGGATGGCGCTGATGACCCGCGTGTGGATGCCCGTCGTCTCGAGCGCGGACTGCATGGCGAGGGCATTCATCACCGTCGCCAGCATCCCCATGTAGTCGGCGGTGGTCCGCTCCATTCCCTGCGCCGACCCCTGCAACCCGCGGAAGATGTTGCCCCCGCCGATCACCATGCAGATCTCGACGCCGAGATCGTGGACCGACTTCACCTCAGCGGCGATCCGGGCCACGGTCGGGGGATGCAGGCCGTAGCCCTGATTGCCCATCAGCGCCTCGCCCGAGATCTTGAGCATCACCCGCTCGTAGGCCGGCTGGGATTGCGGCGTCGATCTCTGGTCCATCCGCCGTCTCCCCGGGCCCGATCTCGCCTGGGCGTATGTCGGAAAACCGATCCGGTTTCAACCGAGGGCGTCCGGTGACGCGCGACCTGATCCGGGCCATCGATCGCGAGCGGCCGGTGCTGATCGCGGGACCCACGGCATCCGGCAAGTCGGCCCTCGCGATGGAGATCGCGGAGGCAAGAGGCGGCGTGGTCGTCAACGCCGACGCGCTGCAGATCTACACGTGCTGGCAGGTTCTTACGGCGCGTCCCTCACGCGATGACGAGGCCCGGGTGCCGCATCGCCTCTACGGCCATGTCGATGGGGACGAGGCGTATTCGGTCGGCGCCTGGTTGCGCCAGTTGGCCCCGCTTCTCCGCGGG
>CAYMRW010000347.1:0-3176 GCA_964392825.1 uncultured Rhodobacterales bacterium | reverse complement strand
CCAAGTTCCTGTCGAACGGCGACAAGGTAAAGGTCACGCTGCGCTTCCGCGGCCGGGAGATGGCGCACCAGAACCTCGGCCGCGACCTGCTCGAGCGGGTGGCCGCCGACGTCGAGGGTCTGGGCAAGGTCGAGAACATGCCCAAGATGGAAGGCCGCCAGATGGTCATGATGATCGGCCCGATGCGCTGACCGCCCTAGCGCGCACATGCCGGGCCGCCCCATCGCGGGCGGCCTTTCTCGTTCGGGCGGCCGTCGCGGTCGTCGCGGCGTGCAGCGCGCTCGGCCTCGGGCCGGCACCGGCTCCGGTCGCGGCATCCGCCAGCGAGGCCGACATGCTTTCGCCCGAGGAGCATGCGGCGTGGCCCGCGATCGGCCGCGTGAACGTCGGCGGCCTGAAGACCCGGAGCACCTGCACGGGGACGCTCGTCGCCCCCGATCTGGTGTTGACGGCGGCCCACTGCATCTCGCCGCGGGCCCTTCGCGCCGAGAACCCCGAGAACGTCCACTTCGTCGCGGGCTGGCATCTGGGGGAGTACGCGGCGCACCGGACGGCGCGCGAGATCCATCTCCACCCCGACTACGTCCCCGGCCGGATGTCGCCCGGAAACCTGCATGCGGATGTCGCGCTTCTGGTTCTCGAGGCGCCCATCGAGGACGACCTGGCGCAGCCCGTGCCGGTCACCGCGATGCCGAATTTCGCCGATGCCGTCGAGATCCTCGCCTACAGCAATAGCCGCCCCGGCGCCTTGGCGCGTGCCGGTCCCTGCCCCGCGGTCGCGATGGACCCCGATCTCCTCGGCATGACCTGCACCGTCGAGGGCGGCAACTCGGGCGCGCCGGTGCTGAGGCTGGCGAGCGGCCAGCCCGAGATGATCGCGGTCGCGGTCGCCCGGAACACCGGCGACGGCGGCTTTCGCAGCTTCGCGGTGCGAGCACCCGCGATCCTGTTCGAGCTCGCCGGGCGTCCGGCGCCCTGAGCTTTCCGCTTCAATCCCGGCGAAAGTTTCGGCATGTCGGGCCGAAACCGACCCGAAGGCCATCCGCATGCACGACATCCGTGTCATCCGAGACGACCCGGCGGCCTTCGACGCCGCGCTGGTCCGTCGCGACCCGGCCCATGCCGGTACGGCCGATCGCCTCTTGAGGATCGACGCCGACCGTCGGGCCGCCGTCACCGCCGCCGAGGCGGCGCTGGCCGAGCGAAACGCCGCCTCGAAGCAGGTGGGCGCCGCCAAGGCCAGGGGCGACGCGGAGGAGTTCGAGCGGCTGCGCGCCCTTGTCGCCGCCAAGAAGGACGAGGTCACCGCGCTCGAGGAGACCGTGCGGGCCGCCGACGCGCGGCTCCGCGACGCGCTCATGCGCCTGCCGAACCTGCCGCTGCCGCAGGTGCCCGACGGCGCCGACGAGTCGGAGAACGTCGAGATCCGCCGGTGGGGCGATCCGCCGGGGTACGATTTCCCCCCTCGCGAACATTTCGACCTGCCAGCGGTCCAGAACGGCATGGATTTCGAGACCGCGGCGCGGCTGTCGGGCAGCCGGTTCGTCGTCCTGTCGGGCGCCGTCGCCCGCCTGCAGCGGGCGCTGGCGCAGTTCATGCTCGAGGTGCACACGACCGAGAACGGCCTCGTGGAGACCTGGACGCCGGCCCTCGTCCGCGACGATGCCATGCTCGGCACCGGCCAACTCCCGAAGTTCGGGGAAGACAGCTACCAGACGCGCGAGGGAATGTGGCTGATCCCGACGGCCGAGGTGACGCTGACCAACATCGCGGCCGGCCAGGTCATCGACGCGGGCTACCTCCCGCGCCGCTACGTCGCGCACACCCAATGCTTCCGCTCCGAGGCCGGCAGCGCCGGCAAGGACACCGCGGGGATGCTGCGCCAGCACCAGTTCGAGAAGGTCGAGATGGTCTCGGCCGTCCACCCCGACCGAGGGCTCGAGGAGCACGCGCGCATGACCCGCTGCGCCGAGGGGATCCTCGAACGGCTGGGGCTGCCCTACCGCACCGTGGTCCTCTGCACCGGCGACATGGGCGACGGCGCGCGCATCACCCACGACATCGAGGTCTGGCTGCCCGGGCAGGACCGCTACCGCGAGATCAGCTCGGTCAGCTATTGTGGCGACTGGCAGGCGCGGCGAATGAACGCGCGCTTCCGCCCCGAGGGCGGCGGCCGACCGGAGTTCGTGCACACGCTGAACGGCTCCGGCCTCGCGGTCGGCCGCACGCTGATCGCCGTCCTCGAGAACGGGCAGCGCGCCGACGGCTCGGTCGATCTGCCCGCGGCGCTGGCACCGTTTCTCGGCGGTCGCGGGCGCCTGACGGCGGAGGGGACGCTGGAATGACCAACGACGCGACAGACCGGAACGCCGGCCGCGCGCCCCGAGGCGGCGGGGCGGCCATCCGCGGGGCCGGCACGGTGGCGAGCGGCGGTGTCGGGCCGATCGTGCGGGACCGCCTCGGCGACAGACGCCGGCACCCTGACGGGGGGGCGCCGCGATGACCAGGGACGGGGCACGCGGACGGGCCGTGGTCGTGCTGACGGCGGCCGTCGTCTTCGCCGCGGCGCCGCTCGCCGTCGGCGGCTTCGGCGGCTTCGATCCGGGGCGGTTCCCGGTGCCGCAGGTCGATCCCCCGGTCCAGCCCGCGGGGTGGGCGTTCGGGATCTGGGGAGTGATCTATGTCTGGCTGATCGCCCATGCGGGCTTCGGCCTCCTGCGCCGCGACGTCGACCCCGACTGGGACCGGACGCGGCTGCCGATGATCGTCGCGATGGGCCTCGGCGCCGCGTGGATCCCCATCGCCCGGCAGAGCCCGGTGCTCGCGACCGTCGTCATCTCCGTCATGCTCGCCGCCGCGGTCCTGGCGCTCTTCCGCGCGCCGCGGACGGACCGGCCCTGGGCGGCGATGCCCATCGGCCTCTTCGCCGGCTGGTTGACGGCCGCCACGGGCGTGTCGATCGGCCTCCTGCTGGCGGGCTACGCGCTGACCGGGCCGCTCATCGCCGCGGTCGCCGCGCTCGGCTGGACGCTGGCGCTCGCCGCCGCGATCCTCGGCCTGCGTCCGGAGCCCGCCTTCGCGATCGGCGCCGCCTGGGCGCTCATCGGCATCATCGCGGCGAATGGGCTGGCGCGGCCGCTCGTCAGCGTGCTTGCGGCCGGCGGCGCGCTGGCCCT
>CAYMRW010000346.1:0-3185 GCA_964392825.1 uncultured Rhodobacterales bacterium | reverse complement strand
TTTGGTCATGAGACATGGGCTTGTGACGGATGAGATGTGGGCGGTGGTGGGGGAACTGCTGCCCGAGGGGCCTGGAAGGCCGACGGGCGGTCGCCCGCGCGTGCCGGATCGTGACGCGCTTCGGGGCATCGTGTTCGTGCTGCGCTCCGGCATTCCGCGGGAGATGCCGCCGCGCGAGGTGTTTTCGGCTGTTCGGGCATGACCTGTTGGCGCAGACTGCGGGATTGGGCGAGCCGTGGCGCGCCGTCGGTCCGAGCGCCACGGCGAACGGCGGGCGGGTGGGACGCGCTGCACCGGGTGCTGCCGGAACGGCTCGACCGGGCGGGCGAGCTCGACCGGCCCCGCGCCTCGCCGGACGCCGCGTCCATCGGGGCCGAACGCATGGCCCGCCCCGTCTGCAAGCGTCAATCGGATGACGACGTGATCAGCCTGCGCAAACCTGTCCGGCATGTCGGTCCGCGTCGATCGCGTCCGCTGCCGAGATGGAGCTCCGCGCGTCCCGATCCTCATGAAGGGGCCGGCCTCCTGGCCGGTTGACCCGGGCCGTTTCGCGCCGGAGGTTCCCGGGACGCCGATCGACTGCCAGGCCATCTTCCTTTCGCCACTCGCGGCGCGTCGCGTCCGGGGTGCCGCTCGGGCCGTCCGATCGGACGCGTGTCTCGATCTCCTCGTCAGGCTGCCGCGGCCGACGGCGCCGCCTCGCAGGTCCGGCCGTGATGCGGCAGGGTCCGGACGATCCGCGCCCTCTTCGCCGCCAGCGCCACCACGGCCACGTTCGGATGCGCCCGCGCCAGCAGGCCGCGCCGCCACGCCCCCATCGGCGTGTCGGCCCTTTGCAGTGTCGGCATCGCCGCCCGCGCGCCCTGGATCGGCATCCTGCGCGGAGACCTCGATCCGCGCCCGGTGATCCCCGGGAGCCTCGGCCTGCCGCCTGTCGTCGCCTGGCGGGGCACGAGCCCGCGCGTCGTGCCGAAGGCGCCTCTGCCGCGCGTCGTGCCGAAGGCGCCTCTGCCGCGCGACGCCGCCAGGTCGCGTCCGCGACCGAAGCCGGCGGCGTCACCGACAGCCGCCACCAGGGGCCACCAGGGCGGTGGCATCGAGAGCCCCGATGCCGGGCACGGCCGCGAGCCGGCGGGCGCGGGGATCGGCCTTGGCCATTGCGGCGAGCGCGGCGTCAAGGGCGGCGATGCGTCGGTCGGGCTCGGCCCGCCGCGCGCGCATGTCGGCGAGCAGGAAGGCCATGCGCGGGCTGACGGCCGCTTCATCCGCATCGAGCGGCTCTGCCGGTCGCATCCGCAATCGCGCATGCCCCCGTGCTGCGACGTGGCCGCGTTCGGGCGGCAGGCTCCTGATCCGATTGGCAGGCGAGGTCCGGTCACCGACCAGCCGGTCGCGGACCCGATGCAGCGTCCGCAGGTCGAGCTGCCCCTCGGACTTCAACGTCACGAAGCGCATCGCGGGCCGCGTCGCCGCCTCCGCGATGGCCTCGGCGTCGCGGTCGTCGTTCTTGCGGGCCTTCACATGGGGGCGCGCATGCTCGGGCGACACCAGTCGAACCTCGCGACCCATCAGCTTGTGCGTCGACACCACGAGTATGGCACATCGCGATGCCCTCAGGGTGAGAGCGGCATTCACCCCATCTCCATTGCTCGTTTCGAGGCATTGGGCTGAACACGGCATTTTCAGTCACAGCGCCAGCCCCCGCATCGCGGCATCGATCGCGTTCCACGTCCGCTCGGACGATCAGGCGCGGCGCCTTGCAGGATCGCGTTGACACATCGTTCCTGCTGAATTACCTACCAACCGTCGGTTTGTAATAATGGAGCAGTGCGATGGATCACGACGGCGACTCCCGCACTCCGATCGATCCGCAGCCCAAGCGTGTCCGCCTGGCGCCGGACACGCGGCGGGCGCAGATTCTGGACGCTGCGCAGGCGCTGTTCGTCGCGCGTGGCTGGGATGCGGTGACCATCGCCGACGTGCTGGACGAGGCGGGCATCTCGAAGGGCGGCTTCTACCACCACTTTTCCGCCAAGGAGGACCTGCTCGACGCCTTGGTGGAGCGCTTCACTGCGCAGGCGATGGCGGGCACGGAAGGGGCGCGAAAAGCGGGGGGCGACGCGCTGGACCGCTTCAATGCCTTCGTCGCCGCGTCTAACCGGTGGCGGGCCGAGCACGGGCTCGAGCTGCGCTTCTTTCTCGACGTGATGCTGCGGCCGGGCAACGAGACGCTGTTCGCGCGCATCAACGCCGCCTCGGCGGAGGTGACCCTGCCGGTGCTAGGCGACCTGATCGCAGACGGCGCGCGTTCCGGGCGCTTCGACGTCCCCGACCCGGGCCTGGTCGCCGAGACGATCCTCGCCCTCGGGCACGGCCGCCGCGCCGCCCTGCGCGCGGCCGTCGAGGCGGCCGATGCCGGTGACCTGGACGGCGCGGCACACAAGCTTGAGGCGCGGATGACCTCGGAAGCTCGGCTGATCGACCGGCTCCTCGGCCTGCCGCCCGGCAGCGTCGTGCTGTCCGACCCTGGCGAATACCGCGCGATGCTGGCCGCCATGGCCGCGCCGCGCCGCGACTGACCACCCGAACCGATCATCAGCAGCGAAAGGAGACCCCCATGCTGACCGTCAAGGAACTCAAGCCGAACGTCTACGAGCTGACGCTGAAGGGCGTCGTCGACAAGGCGGACATCGAGATCATGGAGCGGGAACTGACGCCCGCGCTCAAGGGCGACGGCCCGCTGGGCCTCGTGCTGCGCGCGGAGGAGTGGCACGACATCACCGCCGACGCCATGGCCGCCGACATGCGCTTCGAGTTCGGCCTCCTGCCGCAATGGGCCAAGGTCGCGAAGATGGCTGTCGTCACCGACCTGCAGGCCTTCGAGGCGCTGATGCGGTGGGTCGATCCGATCCTGCCGATGATCGACATGCGGTCCTTCCCCGTTGCGCAGGCGGCGGCGGCCGAGGCCTTCGCGTCGGACCTGCCGGATCGCGCCGCCGCCGCCGCAGATGGGCCGGGCCTGCGGCTCCTGTCGGACGGCTCGGACGGGCTGGTCTCCTTCGAGGTGACGGGCCGGATCACCAAGGCGGATGTCGAGGCCATCTTCGCCCCGCTGGAGGACGTGATGAAGGGCGACCGCAAGGTCGCCGTCCTGGCGAAGTTCACCGACTGGGACGGGTTCGACC
>CAYMRW010000345.1:0-3195 GCA_964392825.1 uncultured Rhodobacterales bacterium | reverse complement strand
TAGACGGCAGCGTCGGCGCCCCTGGCGCGGCGCACCGCCCGGGCGATGCCCCCCAGCGTGTCGAAGTAGTGGTCGACGCTGGTGACGCCCAACTCGACCGATTCGAGGTTCTGGTAGGCGACGTCGACGCCTTTCAATGTCGCCTGCAGAAGCTCGGGGTTGGCCGCGGCCTTGCCGTCGCGCCCGTAGGCGAAGGACTTCCGCGCCTGATAGGCGTCGGCGAGCTCGTCCTCGTCGCCGAAGGCCGAGGCGTCGACGAGCTGGTTCACGTTCGACCCGTAGGTCCCTTCCGCGTTCGAGAACACGCGCAGCGCCGCGGCCTCGAGATCGCACCCCGTCGCCTCGGCGTGGGCGAGCGCGTGGGCGCGGACGAAGTTTCGGTCCACCGGCTCGTCGGCGGTCGCGGCCTTCCAAGCCGCTTCGGCGAGAAGCCTCGTCTGCAGCGGCAGGAGGTCGCGGAAGATGCCCGAGAGCGTCATCACCACGTCGATCCGCGGCCGACCGAGATCCGCCAGCGAGACGAGGTCGGCGCCGGCCAGCCGGCCATAGCTGTCGAAGCGCGGCCGCGCCCCGAGCAGCGCCAGCGCCTGGGCGATCGGTCCGCCGTCGGACTTGATGTTGTCCGAGCCCCAGAGCACCAGCGCCACCGTCCGCGGCAGATCCTTGTGCGTGTCGAGAAGCAGCTGCGCCTGCCGCGCGCCGTCCGCCATGGCGAAGGCCGTGGGCATCCGGAACGGGTCGAAGGCGTGGATGTTGCGGCCCGTCGGCACGATCTCGGGCGTCCGGATCAGGTCGCCGCCCGGCACCGGCGGCACGAAGTGCCCGCCGAGCGCCCGGAGCAGCGCCCCCGTCTCGTCGTTCGCCGCAAGCCGGGCGTCGAGCGCCTCCCGCGCCTCGCCCTCGAGGCCCGCGGCATCGAGCAGGCGGGCGCGGCGCTCGCCGTCGAGCGGGCGTCCGACCACGTGCAGCCCCTCGGGGATCAACGCGTCCTCCGTCTCGAGAAGCGCGAGCCAAAGCGTGTCGGGCGCGCCCTCGAGATCGACGGCCGAAGCCTGCGCGGCGATGAGGTCGGCGAGGTCCTCGCGGCGATCCCCCGCGCGCCAGCGCGTCAGCGAATCCTTCAGTTCGGCCAACCCGCGGTAGAGCCCGGCCTGCCCCACCGGCGGCGTCAGGTGGCTGACCGTCACCGCGTTCGACCGACGCTTGGCCAGCGTCGCCTCGCTGGGGTTGTTGGCGGCGTAGAGATAGACGTTCGGCAGATCGCCGATCAGCCGGTCGGGCCAGCAGCGGGCCGAGGGTCCCGCCTGCTTGCCCGGCATGAACTCGAGCGCCCCGTGCATGCCGAAGTGCAGAAGCGCATCGGCACCGAAGTCGCGCGACAGCCAGCGGTAGAAGGCGACGAAGGCGTGCGTCGGCGCGAAGCCCCTCTCGAAGAGCAGGCGCATCGGGTCGCCCTCGTAGCCGAAGGCCGGCTGCACGCCGACGAAGACGTTTCCGAACCGCGCCCCGAGCACGAAGACGCCGCGCCCGTCGGTCTGGTGCCGCCCCGGCGCCGGCCCCCACTGCGCCTCGATCTCGGCGAGCCAGGGCGTGTCGCGGACCATCGCGTCCGCGGGCACGTGCGCGGCGGCGTTGGCATCCTGCCCGAACTGCCCGGCGTTGCCGCGCAGGACCGCGGCGCGCAGACTCTCCACCGTGTCGGGCGGGTCGAGGTCGTAGCCGTCGGCCTTGAGCCCGTGCAGCGTGTTGAAGAGCGATTCGAAGACCGCGAGATAGGCGGCGGTCCCGGTCGCCCCGGCGTTCGGCGGAAAGCCGAAGAGGACGATGCCGAGCTTGCGGTCATGCGTCTTCGACCGGCGCAGGTCGGCCAGACGGCGGGTCCGCCGGGCCAGCGCCTCGATCCGCTCGGGGCAGGGCGCCATCGCCCGCGTCGTCGCGCCGGTGCAGCCCCGATCGCAGCCGCGGCAGCCGCCGGCGCCGTGCCGTCCGGCGAAGATCGTGGGGTTCGTCGCGCCGTCGATCTCGGGAAGCGCCACCAGCATCGTCGTCTCGACGGGGCCCAGGCCCTGCGGCGCCGCGGCCCACTGGCCGAGCGTCTGGAACTCGAGCGGGTGCGCCGCCAGGTAGGGCACGTCGAGCGCCGTCAGCGTCTCGACCGCCGCGGCGCTGTCGTTGTAGGCGGGCCCGCCGACGAGGCTGAACCCGGTCAGGGAGACCAGGGCATCGACGCGGCCCGTCATGTAGGCGTCGATCGCCGGGCGCATGTCGAGCCCGCCGGCGAAGGCCGGGACGACCGAGACCCCCTGCGCCTCCATCGCCGCGACGACGGCGGCGTAGTGCGCCGTGTCGCCTGCCAGCACGTAGGAGCGCATCATCAGGAGGCCGACGCGGCGGCGGCCCGCGCTCGGCAGCTTCCCGGCGTCGGTGACGATACCGGTCGACGGATGCCAGAGGCCGACCTCGGGGTACTCGACCGGAGCCGCGGCACGCGCGCCCTGCCAGCGGGCGGCGTAGCGGCCGACGAGAAAGCGGACCATCTGCTCGACGTTGTCGTCCGAGCCGCCGAGCCAGTACTGCATCGTCAGGAACCAGGCGCGAAGGTCCTGCGCGCGGCCCGGGACGAAACGCAGGATCTTCGGCAGCCGGCGCAGCATCGCCATCTGCCGGGCCCCGGACGCGCCCGAGGGCTTCGACGAGCCGCGGAGCCGCTTCAGGAGCTTCGCGACGCCCGAGGCGGGCCGCGCCATGTCGAGCTCGCCCATATGGGTCGCCCCGACGATGGCGGGGTCCGAGATGATGCCGATCACCGCGTCGGCCCGGCCGCGCGCCGCCCTGAGCGCCGGCAGGATCGCCTGCACGTGCTCCTCGAGGAACAGCAGGTTGGCGATGACGATGTCGGCCGTGGCGACGGCGCGGGCGGCGGCTTCGGCCGCCGCCGGATCCTCCGACCAGCCCGCGGCCGCATGCACCTCGACGGTCAGCCCCGGGAAGTCCCGGGCGAGCCGCCCCGTCACCCGCTCGGCGGGTCCCGCGGCGTGGGCGTCGAGCGTCACGACGACGACGCGATAGGGTACTTCAGCGCGCATAGTGGGCCTTCGCTTCGTAGAGCGTGTCGACATCGATCCGGACGAGCCCCTGTTCGGCGGCGAAGGCCTCGGTGTTGCGCCGCGCCTTGCCGCGGACGAAGAACGGCAC
>CAYMRW010000344.1:0-3197 GCA_964392825.1 uncultured Rhodobacterales bacterium | reverse complement strand
GGAGGCGCGCGATCTCTCCGAGATCGCCGCGGACATGCGCCATCAGGTGATCGAAGACCTCGTCCACACCCGCATGCCGCCCAAGAGCTACGCCGACCAGTGGGAGGTCGAAGAGCTCGGGCGCGAAGTCCGCGAGGTGCTCAACATCGACGCCCCGGTGCAGACCTGGGCCGACGAGGAGGGGGTCGACGACAGCGACATCCGCGAGCGTCTGGAGAGGGCGTCGGACGAGTTCATGGCCGCCAAGACCGCGCAGTTCGGGTCCGAGAACATGCGCCGGATCGAAAAGGAGCTTCTGCTCCGCACCATCGACGGCAAGTGGCGTGAGCACCTGCTGAGGCTCGAACACCTGCGCTCGGTCGTGGGCTTCCGCGGCTATGCCCAGCGCGACCCGCTGAACGAGTACAAGACCGAGGCGTTCCAGCTCTTCGAGACCATGCTCGACAGCCTGCGCACCGAGGTGACGCAGAAACTCGCCCAGATCCGCCCCCTGACGGAGGAGGAGCAGGCCGAGATGGTGCGCCAGATGGAGGCGCAGCGCGAGGCGCTGCAGAAAAAGGCGGTGCCCCAGGCGGTGGACGCCGCCGGCGGCGCCGAGAGCGGCCTGCCCGAAAGCGATCCGGGCAAATGGGGCAACGTCGGCCGCAACGACCCCTGTCCCTGCGGCTCGGGCAAGAAGTTCAAGCATTGCCACGGGAGGCTTGCCTGATCGGTCCCGCGCTTCGCGGTGCTCTTCGGGCTCGCTCACCCTTGTTGAGCTTCCGCCCCGCAATCCCGATGTCCCGCGCTGACGCACCGTCCCGATCCGGGGCGCACTGCCGCGCTTGCGCGTGATCCGCCGGGCACCCCCTCTTTTGACACGGCAGACGCAGCGCGGCGCGACGACCGCGTAGCCGAAGCATGCCATCCCGGTCTCCTCGGAGTCACCGGGCGCGCACATATTCCCGGCTGCCCCGAGGCGAACTGCAGCTTCTCGTGGTCAAACCTGCCATTCGCGGTTGCGAGTGCGATGCCGCCTGCACCCTCGAGGAACCCGAAGGCCTGCCGGGCCGAGGCATCGTCGCCTACGTCGATCGTCTGATCCGACGTCACGTGGCGCTGCCGTCGCCGACGGCGAGCCGGCGGCCTGACGCCTTGCAGTGGCATCCGGTCGGAGCTCTCCGCCCGGTTTTGCTAGGAGCACCGCCCGCGGGGAGCGCTCCCCCGGCGGCATCCGACGGTGGTCCGCCCCAGGGCGACCGCCGTTGAAACGACTACGGGCGCGAGGAGGCTGCCCCGCCGCGCCGAGTGAGGGCCAGACCGCGAAGCGATCAGAGCAGCGAGACCCGCGCCGTCGTAACCGCCGATCGTGGCGGGGCCTTCGTTCTTGCCGCCCGGGGCAAGGTTCAGCTTCAGCGCGCAGGCGTCTCCGGTGAGCGAAAGGCGCCCTGGCAGAAGCGCGCCGGCGACGGCGCAAGTCGTGCCGTCATAGGTGAAATCGGCCACGACATCGCCCGTTTCCGGATTGAAACTGCAGACCACCAGCGCGCCTTCGTAGGGGGTGCCATTCCAGCACCGCGGCGATCTGTGCTCGGCGCTCCTCGACGGCGCGGTTCCGAACTTCGTTGAGCGCGCCGAGCCGTTCAGCCTTGTCGGTCTCGAGTGCCACCATCTCGTCGAGCGCCGCGATCTCCTGTTCCAGTCCAGCCTTGCGCGCAGCCAAACGCGCCGCTTCGACGTTCGCCCCGCTGGTCTCGGCCAGCGCGGCCAAGGCACGCGCCTGCTCTACCTCAAGCTCCTGAACCGCTGCTGCATGGACCGCCTCGAGCGTCCGAAGGTTTTCGGCATGGGCTGCCGAGAGATCGGCAACCTCGCGCTGGAAAGCGGCCATCTGCGCTGCCCGCTCGGCCGCGAGCAATGCGGAGAGCTCGTCGGCCTCGCCCAAGGGCGACAGCCGCCTCGGCCTCGGGTGAGCCGGCGACGAGCGTGGGACGCCCGAACGCGTCGCGCGGCTGGCCGAGCCTCCGCAGGTCCGGCTCGAACGTGATGTTCGAGACATCCCAGTTGCCCATCTGCAATTCGGCCTGCGCGACGGCATAGAAGTGTGCGCGATGCGCCTTCGGGCTGGGTCTCGACGAGAACGGCGAAGAGGTCGGTGCGTTTCGCGTCGGCGTTCTCGAGATACAGAGGCGCGGCCGCGGTCGCTTCTATCTCGAAGCGGTCCCGAAGGCGGGGGGCACCGCATCGCCGTCAATCACCACCGCATTCACGGCAATGTCTCCAAGGTTCCACCACGGCGGAAGGTTCGACCGGAGCGCATCGCCAAGCTCCGCCTCGGAGGGGCGGTCGATCTCCGTAGCGGCCTGGGCGAGGGCGTCGCGTGGCACATGTGGAGCCAGAAAGACGAGGGAAAGAACGACGATGGCGAGAACGGGGCCGCATGGCGAAACTCCCATTCCTTGGACCTTTTCCTCGTAGCACGACGCACTTATTTCGCGCCAATCCCGGCCGTCGCTCAGAGATGGTGGAAACGGGGGAACGTCGTGATTTCGGTCCCTCCGAAACCCAGGTCTTCCGACGGCATCGCCCGCCTGGGAGATCGCGCCATGTCGCGAGGCAGCCGCCCTGATCTCCTCGCGACTGGCTTTCGCAGCCGGGGGAGCCCAACCGAGGTCCGCTTCCGAGCGAACCTTTGCGCAGACATCAAGGCGGTGATCGACGAGATACGGAAAAGCGCGCGATCACCCATCAATCGCCGGTTTCCCGGGCGGTCAGAAAGGGAGCGGACGGATTGTGCAGAGCGATGGTCCGCAGGTTGCCGCGGGATGGCGAGCGTGCCCGACGGGACCCGCGCGTCGGTCAACGACGCCCCGCGAGGCAGTACGGCCCGGCGGTACGCCTCAGCCCTTCATCCCGTCCCAGAAGCTCTTCACCTTCGTGAAGAAGTTCGACGCCTCCGGGTGGTTGTCCTCGGAGAGCTTTTCGAACTCCCGCAGCAGCTCCTTCTGGCGCGAGGTCAGGTTCACCGGAGTCTCGACCGCGAGCTCTATGAACATGTCGCCGGCAGCGCCGCCGCGCAGCGCCGGCATCCCCTTGGCCCGGAGACGCATCTGCCGGCCGGACTGGCTGCCCGACGGGATGCGTACCCGGCTCCGACCGCCCTCGATCGTCGGCACCTCGATGTCGCCGCCAAGCGCCGCCTCGGTCATCGACACCGG
>CAYMRW010000343.1:0-3204 GCA_964392825.1 uncultured Rhodobacterales bacterium | reverse complement strand
ACGATCTTGTCGGCGAGCGTCATCGCCTCGACCTGGTCGTGGGTGACGTAGATCATCGAGGTGCCGAGGTCCTGGTGCAGCCTGCCGATCTCCATCCGCATGTCCATACGCAGCGCCGCGTCGAGGTTCGACAGCGGCTCGTCGAACAGGAAGACCTTGGGGTCGCGAACGATGGCGCGGCCGATGGCGACGCGCTGGCGCTGTCCGCCCGAAAGCTGGCTCGGCCGGCGGTCCAGCAGATGCTCCATCTGCAGGATGCGCGCGGCTTCGGCCACCTTGCGCTCCTTCTCCTCCTTCGAGGCGCCGCCGATGGTCAGGCCGAAGGCGACGTTCTCGCGCACCGTCATGTGCGGGAAGATCGCGTAGGTCTGGAACACCATGGCGATCCCCCGCTCCTTGGGCTGGAGGTCGTTCACGACACGGCCGTCGATCTCGAGCGTTCCGCCGGTGATGTCCTCGAGCCCCGCGATCATGCGCAGGAGTGTGGACTTGCCGCAGCCCGACGGCCCGACGAAGACGACGAACTCGCCGTCGTCGATGTCGATGTTCACGCCCTTGATGACCTCGACGCTGCCGTAGCTCTTGCGCACGTCCCTGAGCCTTACCGTCGCCATGCCGTCACTCCGCTCTGTCCGGGCGCGCCATCACGCGCAGATATCCGTTGTCGTCGACTTCGACCGGGTCGGGATCGGTCACGTGCCCCTCGAACTCGCCGTGCGGACGATCGGCGAAGCCGAGGAGCAACAGACCTCCGTCGGTCTCGCAGATGCGCGCGGCGTACCGGCGGCATGGCAGCGAGCCGTCGAGGAAGGGGCCCTCGGCGATGCGCCAGGGGCCGCGCGGCCCGTCGCCGATCAGGTAGTGGGTGCCCGTCACCGGCCCCCCCGGGATCGCCTGCGCCTGCGCCGCCGAGAAGTGCTCGGCGGAGGTGCAGAAGAGGCAGTACCATCGGCCCTTCCAGGTGAAGACCTGCGGCACCTCGAGCTGGCCGTAGCCGCCGACGAAGACGGGGGGTTCGAGCGTCCAGTCGAAGAGGTCGGGCGAGGTGGCGAACCCGATCGCGCCCCCGGCATTCGGCTCGGCGATGCCGCTGGCGCGCGCCGTGAAGACCATCAGCCAGCCGTCGCCCTCGGGATCGCGCATGACCCACGGATCGCGCATGGCGCGGTCGTGCCATATGCTGGTCTCGAAGTCGGCCTCGTAGTGCTCCGCCGCGGGCCCGTTCAGGTCGAGGCAGGGCCCGCCGTCGACGCGGCGCCAGTCGTGGCCGTCGTCGCTGACCGCGTGGCCGACGCGCTGGTAGAGCCCGTCCTCTGCATGCGACGATCCAGTGTAGAAGAGGTGCCAGCCGCCGTCTTCGTCGCGCACGGTCGAGCCCGTCCACGTGGTGTAGTCGTCCCACGCCGGACCCTCGGCCGGGGCGAGGCAGGTGCCGAGATGCGTCCAGCTCACGAGGTCCGGACTGGTCGCATGGCCCTGCTCGACGTTGTAGTGCCGGAGCTCCGGGTCCCCGAGCGACTTCGGCGCCGTCAGGAACCAGGCATGCCAGGTGTCGCCGTCGCGCAGGTACCAGCTGTCCCAGACCCAGTGGTCGTCGAGCGCCAGCACCATCAGCCCTTGACCCCCGTGGACGCGATCGAGGCGATGAAGGCCCGCTGCAGCACCAGGTAGAACGCGAGAACCGGCACCGTGATGACGGTCAGGTAGGCCATCACCTCGCCCCACGCGACGTTGAGCTGGAAGAAGTAGCCGAGGCCGACCATGACCGGCCGCACGCTCTCCTGCTGCACCACGATCAGCGGCCAGAGGTACTGGTTGTACATGACGAGGAACTTCAGGATCGCGGCGGTCGCGATCACCGGACCGGCGAGCGGCATCGCCACGCGGCGGTAGATCTGCCACCACGACGCGCCCTCGACGCGGGCCGCCTCGATCAGCTCGTTCGGCAGGTCCTTGAAGTACTGCACGAAGAGGAAGATCGTCAGCCCGTCGGCGATCCACGGGATGATCTGGACGCGGTAGGTGTTGAGCCAGCCGATCTCCAGGCCGCCGAACCCGATCCACGGCAGCTGGCTCACGATCAGCAGGAGCGGGATCGCGATCGTCTCGAACGGGATGATGAGCGTCGCGATGATGATCGACAAGAGCACCTGGCGACCGCCCCAGCGCAGGAAGACGAACGAAAAGGCAGCGAGCGAACAGACGAAGAGGCTGAACAGGACCGTGAGCCCGGTGACGAGCACGGAGTTGAAGATGAAGACCCCGACCGGCGCACGGCGGAACGCGTCGCGGTAGTTGTCGAGGCTGATGTCGCCGACCGGCAGGAACGCCCGGAGCGACGAGGTGTCGGCCAGAAGCTGCGCCTGCGGCTTCAGCGACGACATCACCATGAAGAGCAGCGGGAAGACGAAGACGATGGCGACGAGGACGAGGACGAGGTAGCGCAGCGCGACCCTGAGGCGCCGCCGCCGGCGTTCGTCCGGGTCGCCGGCCCAGACCTCCTCGGGGTGCCGCGCGGCCTCGGTCGGCGCTTCGGCGATGTCGGATGTGGTCGTGCTCATGTCACCTCTCCCGCGTGAGCCAGCGCTGCAGGATCGAGATCGTCAGCACGATCAGGAACAGGATCACGCTGATCGTCGATCCGCCCGAGATGTCCTGCCGTCCGTAGCCGCGCTCGACCGCCTGGAAGACCAGCGTCTGCGTCGAATCGAGCGGCCCGCCGTTCGTCATCACGTCGATCTGCGCAAAGAGCGCGAACGCCTGCATTGTGATGACGATGAGGATCAGAACCGCGGTATTGCGCAGCCCCGGCCAGGTCACGTAGCGAAAGCGCTGCCAACGCGAGGCGCCCTCGATGTCGGCGGCCTCGTAGAGCGTCGGGCTGATCGTCTGCAGGCCGGCGAGCCAGATCACCATATGGAAGCCGACCGCCTGCCAGATCGACATGGCCATGATCGCGGGCAGCGCCGTCGCCGGATTGCCGAGCCAGTCGACCGGACGCCAGGCGCCGAAGCTCAGCCAGCCAAGGACGTTGTTCAGAAGCCCGTCGTCACCGTCGTAGATGAAGCGCCAGAGGAGCGAGACGACGACGATCGAGACCACGACCGGCATAAAGTAGACGGCCCGGAAAACGTTGATCCCCCGGAGCTTCTGATTGATGAGGAGCGCCAGGCCGAGCGCCAGCGTCGCCTGCACCGGCGCCAC
>CAYMRW010000342.1:262-3207 GCA_964392825.1 uncultured Rhodobacterales bacterium | reverse complement strand
CCGAGGAGACCGAGGTGCGCGACGTCCGCGCCGCGGCCGAGATCGGGCTCGTCACAGCCGTCAAGCTCTATCCGGCGGGGGCGACGACGAACTCCGCCTCGGGCGTGCGCGACCTCGGCCGCGTCATGCGGGTGCTCGAGAACATGGCGCAGATCGGCCTGCCCCTCTGCATCCACGGCGAGGTCACCGACCCGGACGTCGACATCTTCGACCGCGAGGCGGTGTTCATCGAGACCGTGCTCGACCCGCTGCGGCGGCGCCTGCCGGACCTGCGCATCGTCCTCGAGCACGTCACGACCGAGGACGGCGTCGCCTACATCGGCGAGACCGAGAAGAACCTCGCGGGCACCATCACCGTCCACCACCTGGTGCTGAACCGCACGCACCTGCTCGCCGGGGGCATCCGCCCGCACTACTACTGCCTGCCCGTCGCCAAGCGCGAGCGGCACCGGCTGGCGCTGCGCCGGGCGGCGACGTCGGGCGACCCGCGGTTCTTCCTCGGCACCGACAGCGCCCCGCATGTCGACGCCGCCAAGGAGGCCGCGTGCGGCTGCGCCGGCTGCTTCACCGCCCCCGTCGCCCTGCCGCTTCTCGCGCACGTCTTCGACGAGGAGGGGGCGCTCGAGCGGCTCGAGGCCTTCGCCTCGCTGAACGGTCCCGCGTGGTACGGCCTGGCGCCGAACGGCGACACGGTGACTCTCGTCCGCGGCCATCGCCCGGCGCCCGCCAGGATCGAGACGGCGCAGGGTCCGGTGACGGTGTTCGATCCGGGCTTTCCGATCGGATGGCACATCACCACTGCGTGATTTGACGCTGCGGCAGCTTTGCGGCCTGCCTGATTGACGCAGGGATAACGCGTCTCTGACGTCGCGCGCCGAACCTGTGCCTCAGGTTGGAGGCATCGACATGAAACACGACAAGAGAGTTCAGCGGACCAAGTCGCCGCCGCCGGTGGTCCCGAAGTCGGTTCTAGGCTGGATCGCCCCGCTCACGATGAGCATGACCGCGGCGCTCGTTCTCACGGTCACCTCGCTCTTCACGACGCGTCGCGGCGTGCGCGCGGACGGGCGCTGAGACACGCCCGCGCGGCCCTGATCGCACGCGAACATCGGCGCGGGCGATTGCGCCGTCACGCCCTGTCGCCTACCAAGCTGCAGGACATCGATGGGGCAGCGGTGCTGGCGACGAGCTTTCCCGACGACGAGACCATCGCGCGGCTCACGGCCGGGATGCTGCTCGAGACCGCGTCGGTCAACTTCCGGCCCGACGAGCCGTTCACCCTCGCCTCGGGCCTGCCGTCGCCCACCTACATCGACGTCCGGCGGCTGCTCGGCTTCCCGCGGGTGCGCGCGACCGTGATGGACTTCATGGCGGCGACGGTTCTGCGCCGGATCGGCTTCGAGGCGGTGGACATCGTCGCCGGGGGCGAGACCGCCGGCATCCCGTTCGCCGCCCTCCTGGCCGAGCGCCTCGGCCTGCCGATGGCCTACGTCCGCAAGAAGCCCAAGGGGTACGGTCGCGACGCGCGGATCGAGGGACCGATGGCGGCGGGGGCGCGCGTGCTCCTCGTCGAGGACCTCGCGACCGACGGCGGTTCGAAGATCGGCTTCGTCGACGCGATCCGCGAGACCGGCGCCGCCTGCGGCCACACCGTCGTCGTTTTCGCCTACGGCATCTTCCCCGAAACTCCGGCGATCCTGGGCGGGCACGGCATCGCGCTGCACGCCCTGTGCACATGGCGCGACGTCGTCGACGAGGCGAAGAGACGCGAGAGCTTCGACGCCAAGACGCTCGCAGAGGTTGAGGGCTTCCTGGCCGATCCCCGCGCATGGCAGGCCGCGCGCCGCGCCTGAAGTCCGGCGTGCAATCCGTTGAGCCGCCGGAGATACACAAGATCGTCCACAGACCATCCCCGGAAAACATACATTTTGCCCCCGGCGCATCGCCCGCGCTAGTGTCCCGTGAACGGCGGGCCACACGCCGCAGGCAGCGAGCAGTCGAGGGGGGCGGATGAACGAGATCTCCCGGTTTGAGGACAGGCAGGCAGAGGACGGGGCCGGGAAGGTCCCCCACGACATCGAGGCCGAACAGCAGCTCCTCGGCGCGCTGCTGACCGACAACGACGTCTATGACCGGATCGCCAATCTGGTCGCACCCCACCACTTCTACGACCCCGTCCATGCCGACATCTTCCGCGAGGCGGCGCAGAAGATCAGCGCCAACGCGCTGGCCTCGCCGGTGACGCTACGGCCCGTGCTCGAGGCGCACGAGGGGCTGAAGCAGCTCGGCGGGCCGCAGTACCTCCTGCGCCTCGCCGGGGCGGCGATCGCCACCTTTGCGGCGCGGGACTACGCGACGATGATCCGCGAACTTGCCATGCGCCGGGCGCTGATGCGCATCGGCGGCGACGTCGCGGCGCGCGCGACGCTGTTCGAGCAGGGCAACGAGCCCGCGGCGCAGATCGTCAAGGCCGAGCAGGATCTCTACGAGCTCGCCGAGGAGGGCGGCGCCAGCCGCGGGTTCCAGTTCTTCGTGACCGCCGTGCGGGACGCCGTGCGCGTGGCCAACGCCGCGCACATGCGCGACGGCAAGCTCGCCGGTCTCTCCACCGGGTTCACCGACCTCGACCGCAAGCTCGGCGGGCTGCACCGGTCGGACCTGCTGATCCTCGCCGGGCGGCCGTCGATGGGCAAGACGTCGCTCGCCACGAACATGGCCTTCAGCATCGCGCGCAGCTTCCGCAAGGGGCAGCTCCCCGACGGCACCACTGGCGCCGTCGATGGCGGGGTCGTCGGCTTCTTCTCGCTCGAGATGTCGGCCGAGCAGCTCGCCGCCCGGATCCTGTCCGAGGCCTCCGAGATTCCGTCCGAGCAGGTGCGCAAGGGCGAGATGACCGAGGCCGACTTCCGCCGCTTCGTCGACGCCGCGAAGACGCTCGAGGTCTG
>CAYMRW010000342.1:0-252 GCA_964392825.1 uncultured Rhodobacterales bacterium | reverse complement strand
CGATCGGGCAGCTCGCGGCGCGGGCGCGGCGGCTGAAGCGCGAGCACGGGCTCAACGCGCTGTTCGTCGACTACCTGCAGCTCGTGCGCGCCAGCCAGACCCGCGACAACCGCGTCAACGAGGTCAGCGAGATCACCCAGGGGCTCAAGGCCATCGCCAAGGAGCTCGACATCCCGGTCGTGGCGCTCAGCCAGCTCTCGCGGCAGGTCGAGCAGCGCGAGGACAAGCGCCCGCAGCTGTCGGACCTGCGCG
>CAYMRW010000341.1:0-3226 GCA_964392825.1 uncultured Rhodobacterales bacterium | reverse complement strand
AAGGCCGGCCTGATCCACGAGGAATGCATGACCGCCTCGGGGCGCACGATGGGCGAGGAGCTCGACCGGATCGCGGGCGAGGCCGACGGACGGGTCGTCCACCCGGTCTCGGCGCCGCTGACGCGGACGGGCGGGGTCGTCGGCCTGCGCGGCAACCTCGCGCCCGAGGGGGCCATCGTGAAGGTCGCGGGCATGAGCGAGGCCGAGCAGGTCTTCACCGGCCCGGCGCGCGTCTTCGAGTGCGAGGAGGACGCGTTCGCCGCCGTCAAGGCGCGCGGCTACCGCGAGGGCGAGGTGATCGTCATCCGCAACGAGGGGCCGGCCGGCGGCCCGGGTATGCGCGAGATGCTGGCGACCACGGCGGCGATCTCGGGCCAGGGCATGGGCAAGAAGGTAGCGCTGATCACCGACGGGCGCTTCTCCGGGGCGACGCGGGGGTTCTGCGTCGGCCATGTCGGGCCGGAGGCGGCGCAGGGCGGGCCGATCGCGCTCCTGCGCGACGGCGACGCGATCACCATCGACGCGGTGCGGGGCGAGATCTCCGTCGACCTGTCCGACGCCGAGCTGGCGGCGCGGCGCGAGGCCTGGGGCGGCCCGCGGGAGACGATCTACGCCACCGGGGCGCTCTGGAAGTACGCGCAGCTCGTCGGCCCGACCCGGCTCGGCGCGGTGACGCATCCGGGCGGCAGCGCCGAACGGCACGTCTACGCAGACCTCTGACGGGGCCGGCCGCGGCGGGCATCGAACCCGCCGCGCCCGGGCGCGCAGGTCCGCGCGCGGGACCCGAAACGCGCTGGCGGGGCCGGTGTCCGCCTCCGGCGGGATCCATGCGCCTGTCGCGGTCCCTCATCACCGGCGGCGAAGCGCTGCCCGCGCCCGATGCGATCCGCGCGGTGAATCGGTCCTATACCGGAAGTCCCGTCAGCGCCTTGCACGAATGCATGCGCTGGGCGGACGGCAGGCGGCCGGGAAACGGGCCGGGATGTCCGCGACGCTGCGTTGCGGGTGACGGGGGCCGGCGTCGGCGGTATCCGGCGGGGCGGGAGGAACGCCGATGACGGACTACCCCAATCTTCTGGCGCCGCTCGACCTCGGCCACGTGACGCTGCCGAACCGGGTGTTGATGGGCTCGATGCATACCGGGCTCGAGGAGACGCGCGCCTGGGACCGGGTGGCGGCGTTCTATGCCGCGCGCGCTCGGGGCGGCGCGGCGCTGATCGTCACGGGCGGCATGGCGCCGAACCGCGAGGGCGGGGTGTTCCCGGGCGCCGCGGGGCTCCACACGGGCGCCGACATCGAAAGCCACCGCCGCGTGACCGATGCGGTCCATGCCGAAGGCGGACGCATCGCGATGCAGATCCTGCATGCCGGCCGCTACGCCTACGGACCCGACTGCGTGGCGCCGTCGCCCCTGAAGTCGCCGATCTCGCCGTTCGCGCCGACCGAGCTCGACACGACGGGGATCGAGCGGCAGATCGCCGACATCGCGACCGCCGCCGCCCGCGCCCGCGAGGCGGGCTACGACGGCGTCGAGGTGATGGGGTCCGAGGGCTATTTCCTGAACCAGTTCCTCGTCACCCGCACGAACCGGCGCGAGGACGATTGGGGCGGTCCCTACGAGAACCGGATGCGGCTGCCGGTCGAGGTCGTGCGCCGGGTGCGGCAGGCCGTGGGGTCCGACTTCATCCTGATCTACCGCATCAGCCTCATCGACCTCGTGCCCGACGGATCGACCTGGGACGAGGTGATCCGGCTGGCGCACGCCGTCGAGGCGGCGGGCGCGACGCTCCTCAACACCGGGATCGGCTGGCACGAGGCGCGCATCCCGACGATCGCGACCAGCGTCCCGCGGGCCGCCTTCACCTGGCTCACCGCCAAGCTCAGGCACGAGGTCGGCATCCCGGTCATCACCTCGAACCGGATCAACACGCCGGAGGTGGCGGAGGCGGTGCTCGCCGAGGGCGCCGCCGACATGGTGTCGATGGCGCGCCCGTTCCTCGCCGACGCCGACTTCGTCGCCAAGGCCCGCGCCGGCCGGGCGCCCGAGATCGCGCCCTGCATCGCCTGCAACCAGGCCTGCCTCGACCACACCTTCGAGGGCCGCGTCGCGAGCTGTCTCGTGAATCCGCGCGCGGCGCACGAGACCGAGATCGCGATTCTGCCCGCGGCGGATCCGCGCCGCATCGCCGTCGTGGGGGCCGGGCCCGCGGGCCTGTCGGCGGCGCTGACGGCGGCCGAGCGGGGCCATGCCGTGACGCTCTTCGAGGCGGCGGACCGGATCGGCGGGCAGCTCAACCTCGCCCGTGTGATCCCGGGCAAGGAGGAGTTCCACGGTCTCGTCCACTGGTACGAGACGATGCTGCGGCGGCTCGGCGTCGACGTGCGCCTCGGGCGCGCCGCCGGCACGGAGGACGTCGCGGGCTTCGACGCGGTGATCGTCGCGACCGGCGTCCTGCCGCGCGACCCGCGGATCCCGGGGCAGGACGGGCCGAACGTGCTGAGCTACGTCGACGTGCTGCGCGGCGCCGAGGTGGGGCCGCGGGTCGCGGTCGTCGGCGCCGGCGGCATCGGCTTCGACGTGTCGGACTTCCTCGTCGAGACGCCGCCGAGCCCGACCGAGGATCTGGCGCTCTGGCGCCGCACTTGGGGGGTCGCCGACCCGGCCGAGCATCGCGGCGGGCTCGCGCCCGAGGGGCCGAGGCCCGAGCCGCCGGCACGGCAGGTGACGCTTCTCCAGCGCAAGGCGGAGCGGCCGGGCAAGCGGCTGGGCAAGACCACGGGCTGGATCCATCGCGCCGGGCTCTCGATGCGCGGCGTCCGCATGCTGGGCGGCGTCACCTACCAGCGGATCGACGCGCGCGGGCTGCATGTCGCGCGGGACGGCGCATCGGAGCTGATCGAGGCCGACACGATCGTGCTCTGCACCGGACAGGACAGCGACCGTCGGCTGGCCGATGCGCTGAACGGGCATCCGGAGGTGCACGTGATCGGCGGCGCCGACGCCGCCGCGGAGCTCGACGCCAAGCGCGCCATCGACCAGGCGGTCCGTCTCGCGGTGACGCTCTGACGTTGCGTTTACCCTGTGTTCACGCTTTGGACATGCTCGGCACGATGATGTTGTAAGCATCGTCCGCGAAGGGCCCCCGATCGGGGCGAGCGGACGAGGGGCGGATGAACCGGCTGACCGAGATGGCGGCGTTTGCGGCGGTGGTCGATCACGGCGGCT
>CAYMRW010000340.1:0-3248 GCA_964392825.1 uncultured Rhodobacterales bacterium | reverse complement strand
CCACGACCGCGACTTCATCGACCGCGTCGCCACCGCCACGGTGCTCGTCGCGGGCGAGGGTCAGGCGACCGTCTATGCCGGCGGCTGGACCGACGCGCTGGCGCAGGGCGCGTCGCTCACGCCCGCCGCGGCGGACCGCCCCGAGCCGTCCCCCGCATCGCCCGGGACCGCGCCGCCTCGCCCTCCGCCGACGGCGCCGGCGGCGCCCGACACGCCGCGCTCGCTCAGCTTCACCGAGCGCCACAGGCTCGCCGCCCTCCCGGCGGAGATAACCCGTCTCGAGGCCGAGGTGGCGCGCCTCGCCGACGTCCTCGCGGACCCGTCGCTCTACGCCGATGCGCCCGAGAAGGCGCGCCGTGCGGGCGACGCCCTCGTCCTTCGCCAGGCCGCCCTCGCGCAGGCCGAGGAGGAGTGGCTGGGCCTCGAGGAGCGCGCTACCGCCGTCCCGCCGGACTGAGCCGAAAACCGCCTCACGATTGCATGATGGCCGATTTGCTACACTCTGCGTCTTGCGATTCATCCGGGGATGGCGCATGCCACGGCAGGTTTATATTCACGCTTCAGCAAAGCACGCATACGCCAGTCCGCTGGTATACAATGGAACGGAGGATTTGATGATCCGCACACTCACAGCCGCGAGCACCGTGGCGATCTGCATGGCCGCAGCCCCCGCCTTCGCAGCAGGCCCGACCCCGATCGTCGAGCCCGTGGTCGTGGCGCCCCCGCCGCCTGCCGGCATCGACTGGACCGGCGGCTGGGTCGGCGGTCAGCTCGGATGGGGCTGGGCCAGCACCGACCTGTCGCTCGAGGACGACATCGACACCGACCTTGACGGCGACGGCGTCATCGGCGGTCTGACCAGCGGCTATCTCTACGACTTCGGCGGTTTCGTCCTCGGTGGCGAGCTCCAGTACGACTGGGCCAACGTCGAGTTCGACGAGATCGACATCGAGGGTGACGATTTCGACACCACGATCGAACTCGATGACGAGGACGGCACGCTGGAAGAGATCTTCCGCGCCAAGGTCATCGCCGGCTACGGCTTCGGCAGCACGCTGGTCTACGGCTCGGCCGGCTACGCCCACGCCACCGCGGAGATCGCGGGCGAGGAGCTCGATGGCGACGGCTGGGTCGTCGGTCTCGGCGCCGACTACCTGATCCGCGAGAACATCACGATCGGCGGCGAGGTCCAGTACCACCAGTTCGACGACTTCGCGGGCGACGGCCTCGACATGGACGCGACGACGCTCCAGGCGAAGATGACGTTCCGCTTCTGATCCCGGCTTCGGCCCGAGATCACCGATCTTTCGACGCGGCGCCTTTCGGGGCGCCGCGTTCCGTTCTAGGCTGCCGTCGACGCAGGCCCCCCCGACACGGACCCGTCCCCCGCCGAACCTGCCGCGCGGCCTTCGACTTTTCCCGACCCCGACGATCCGGTAAGGCCCGCGCCAAGCGAGGAGTGCCATGACCGAGATCCGTCTCACCAACACGATGACGCACCGCAAGGAGGTGCTGCGGCCGCTCGACCCGTCGAACGTGCGCATGTACGTCTGCGGCCCGACGGTCTACGACCGCGCGCATCTCGGCAACGCCCGCCCGGCCGTCGTCTTCGACATGCTGTTCCGGCTCCTCCGCCACGAGTACGGTGAGAAGAACGTCACCTACGTCCGAAACATCACCGACGTCGACGACAAGATCATCGACCGCGCCCGCGAGAGCGGTGTCGAGATCGACGATCTGACTGAAGAAACGACCGACTGGTACCGCGACGACATGGCGGCGCTCGGCACGCTGCCGCCGACGCACGAGCCCCGCGCGACCGAGCACGTGGGCGACATGGTGGCGATGATCCGCACGCTGGTCGAGCGCAAGCACGCCTACGAGGCCGAGGGGCACGTCCTCTTCTCCGTCGCCTCCGATCCCGACTACGGCACGCTCTCCGGCCGCTCGACCGACGACATGATCGCGGGCGCGAGGGTCGAGGTGGCACCCTACAAGCGCGACCCGATGGACTTCGTCCTCTGGAAGCCGTCGGTGGACGACCAGCCCGGCTGGGACAGCCCCTGGGGCCGCGGCCGCCCCGGCTGGCACATCGAGTGCTCGGCGATGGCGCGCGACCTCCTCGGGCCCGCCTTCGACATCCACGGCGGCGGCACCGACCTCATGTTCCCGCACCACGAAAACGAGATCGCCCAGTCGAACTGCGCCGGCGACCGCTTCGCCACGATCTGGATGCACAACGAGATGCTGCAGGTCGAGGGGCGCAAGATGTCGAAATCGCTCGGCAACTTCTTCACCGTCCGCGACCTCCTCGACCAGGGCTGGCCCGGCGAGGTGATCCGGTTCGTGTTCCTTCAGACCCACTACCGAAGTCCTATGGACTGGACAGGGACGGCAGCGCGCAGCGCAATGGAGGAGCTGGGCAAATGGTATCGGTTTCCCGGCTTCATGAAGGCTGGAAAAACACCACCAGTTCCGGAGATCATAGAGGCACTTTCAGATGACCTAAACACAGCGGAGGTGATGCGCGTTCTCCGACAACTCGCGAAGGGCAATCATTATCAAGAGTTGTCCGCTTCATTAAACTTCCTCGGCTTCACGGGACAATGGTTCTTCAACTTGCTCCCTCCCCAGGAGATAAGTGACCGCATACGCGACCTTATCTCTGAGTTGGATCGCCTTCGTGATGCTCATGATTATGGGGCCGCGGATTTGCTGAGGGCTGAGTTGGTCGCTGCCGGCGTTCGTGTGAGAAGCACGCCCGAAGGATCGGAATTCGCGATAGGCCCGGACTTCGACCGGGCCAAACTCGAGGCCCTGCGGTGACTCGGCTCAGGTGCAGAGAGGAGGGCCGCGCCCGGCCGCGGGCGGGTGCTCGCGCACCGCGTGTGGTAGCCGCTTTATCGCAAAGCCCCGTACGACGGCGGTGCGGCGACCGACATCGCCAAGGCGCCCGCCCGGGGGGTCGGCCGGGCGCGGCCCGGGCTGGCCACCCGGGCCAAGGGTCGGGCCGCAGCGTCGGTACGCCACCCGGTTCGTTGCGCCCAGTCGCGACCTTCAGCCCGCATCGCGGCCGTGTCGAGCACCGCGACGGCGGAATCAACGCCGCTGACCATACGTACATTTCGCCCCCGTTTCTTGCACGAAGTGGCAAGACCGGGGTCCGGGATTTGCACGAACTGGTCAAAAACGCCGAGGTCCGGCCGTGACCCGCGAGCGCCTCTGGCTCTACGACACCACCCTGCGCG
>CAYMRW010000339.1:0-3250 GCA_964392825.1 uncultured Rhodobacterales bacterium | reverse complement strand
GCGTCCTCGTCATCGCCGGGGCGTCGCAGTTCGCCGCGATCCAGCTCATGGTCGAGAACGCGCCGACCCTCGTCGTGCTGGCGACGGCGCTCGCCGTGAACCTGCGCATGGCGATGTACTCCGCAGCGCTGGTCCCGCACCTGGGCGCGCTGCCGCTGCCGACGCGGGCGCTCGCGGCCTACTTCCTCGTGGACCAGTCCTATGCCGCGTCGATCCTCGAGTACGAGCGGCGGCCGGCGATGGGCGCGGCCGAGAAGGCCGCCTACTTCTTCGGCGTCCTCACCCCGGTCTGCCCCATGTGGTACGTCTTCACCTGGATCGGCGCCGTCGCGGGCGAGGCGATCCCCGAGGCGTTCGCGCTCGACTTCGCGGTGCCGATCACCTTCCTCGCCCTCGTCGCGCCGATGCTGAAGAGCGCCGCGCACATCGCCGCTGCGACCACGTCGGTCGCCGCGGCGCTGGCGCTCGGCTGGATGCCGGCGGGCGCGGGCCTCCTCGTCGCCGCGGCCGCGGCGATGGCGGTCGGGGCTGGCGTCGAGACATGGGCGGAGCGGCGCGCGGCATGAGCATGGGGGCGGGCGAGATCTGGGGCATCATCGTGCTCCTCGGGATCGGGACGTACATCATCCGCTTCTCGTTCCTGGGGCTGATCGGCGACCGGCCGCTGCCGCCCCTGGTGCTGAAGCTGCTGCGCTACACGCCTGTGGCGGTGATCCCGGGGCTCGTCGCGCCGCTCGTCCTCTGGCCCGAGGCGACCGGCGGCGAGCCCGACGCGCCGCGCCTGGCGGCGGCCGCCGTGACGCTGCTCGTCGGGTGGCGGACCTACAACCTCCTCGCCGCGATCGCCGCGGGCGCGGTCACCCTCTACGGCGGGCTTCTCCTGGCCTGAAGCCTACTCGGCTGGTACCAGGTCGGCGGCGCGCATCAGGACGCCGTGGTTGTCGTCGGCATCGTCGTCGGTGATGGTCTCGCCGGGTCCCGCATAATCCGCGAACGCCGCCATGGTCCGCTTGGGAGAGTAGCCGGCCGAGAATCCCTCGAAGCCCGGCAGGCCCCGGAGGACCTGCCCCACGGCGAGGCTGCAGCGGGCCTTCGGCACGGCGCCGTAGTCCTGCACCTCGCGCAGCGCCATCTCGGCGACGGCGGGGCTTACCGCGATCTCCTGCCGCACCACATCGAAGGTCTCGCGCGCGTGGTAGTCGACGTAGACCGACTCCACCCGCGGGTCGACCCCGTAGAGGACGTCGTTGCGCTCGGGCGCGATCGGGATGCGAAAGGTGCCGGCCGGGTCGAACAGTACCCGCTCCGATCCGTTGACGAGAAGGGCCGTGTGCGCGCCGCTGCCGTTCTTCGTCGAGAGCACGGTGTAGAGCGTCAGCGACGGCGGCCCGCCGTCGCTGTAGCGGAACCGCTGCACCTCGGTGTCGGGCGCCCACACCGGCTCGGCCGTGCAGGCCGCGAGCGCGAGCAGCGCCATCGGCAAGCCCCGGCGGATCATCCCCGAGGTCAGGCGCCGACCGCGGCGAGCACGATCAGGATCACGACGATCACAAGAACGGTCCGGACCGTCCAGCGGACGAACCCGTCGAACGTCCGCTCCTGCTCGGTGATGTCCATCTTCCCCGGGTCTTGCTCGGCCATCTGACGCCTCGTCTGGATCTCCGCTTCGGGATCCCCGATAGACGATCAGATCCCGCGTGTCACGGGGTCGACCGTCCACAGCCAGGCGCCGTCGTCGCGGCGCGTGCGCGCGGCCTCGCCCCAGTGCCAGAGGTGCAGGCAATGCGCCATCGCCTCGACCAGCGCCAGCCCGTACTCGCCGCCCCCGATCCGCCGCTTGTAGAGCGGCTCGAAGCAGTCGGCGGCGGTGTGCGGGCGGACCAGATGCCGCCGCAGGCGGTCGAGCGCTCCGTGGTGGTTCTCGACGAGCTGCGCCAAGCGCAGCGGCAGGCCGCGGTAGGGCAGCTTGTGGCCGGGCAGGACCAGCTGTTCCGGCGTCGCGTGCGGCGCCAGCCGCGCGCACGCGGCGAGCCAGTCCGCCACCGGGTCGGCCTCGGGCTCGGTCGCGTAGACCCCGAGGTTGGGGGAGATCGACGGCAGCAGCTGGTCGCCGCCCAGCACCACCTCGCCGTCGTCGGACCAGAGCGTGACATGCTCGGCGGCATGGCCGTCGCCCATGCGCACAGTCCAATCGCGGCCGCCGGCATGGAGGCGCCCGCCCTCGACCAGCCGCGTGAAGCCGAGCGGCAGCGGCACGACGACGTCGGCGAAGTTGAACGGGCGCTCACCGGCGCGGCGGGCGTAGATCTCGGGCGCCATGCCGGCGGCGCGCCAGAACGCCAGCGTTTCGGGCGTGGGCCGGTCCTGATCGTCGAGGATCAGCATGCGCGCCATCAGCCAGGCGGTACGGCTCATCAGTAGCTCGGCGCCGTCCCGCTGGAAGGCGCCGGCGCGTCCGACATGGTCGGGATGATGATGGGTGACAAGGACGCGGGCGACGGGCTTGGCCGATAGCGGGCCCGCGCGCGCGGCGTCCCACGCCTCCCGCACGATCGCCGTGTCGAGCCCGGTGTCGACGACGGTCCAGGCATCGCCGTCGTCGAGGGCGTAGACGTTGACGTGGTCGAGCGCCATCGGCAGCGGCATGCGCAGCCAGAGGATGCCGGGGGCCACCTCGATGGCGGCGCCGGGCGCCGGCGGCTCCTCCCACGGGTAGCGGATGGCGGGCGCCGGCGCGTCCATCACGCCGCGGCCAGGTCCCCGGGGCCGAGCGCGAAGAGATCGTCGGCCCCGGCGCGGGCGTGGGCGCAGTGTGCCACGTGCTCGGGCAGCAGGCGGTGGACGTAGAACGCCGCCAGCGCGGCACGCTTGCCCGCGCCGTCCGCGGCGCTGGCCGAACCGAGGTGCAGATGCCCGCCGAGGACCCGCGCGAAGGCCCTGAGGTACGGAACGGCGCCGGCGTTGCGGTCCTCGGGCCCGGCGGTCTCGACCAGCCACTCGGTCGTCTCGCGCAGAAGCTCGGCCGAATCCCAGACCGGGCCGGCGAGGTCGGGCAGCGTGGCCCGCGCCGCCTCCGCCGCGCCCTGGATCTCGTCCAGAAGCGCGAACGCCGCCTCGCCGCCGTCGGCCAGCTTTCTCCCGACGAGGTCCATGGCCTGGATGCCGTTCGTCCCCTCGTAGATCGCGGTGACGCGGACGTCGCGCAGGTACTGCGCCGCGCCCGTCTCCTCGATGAAGCCCATGCCGCCGT
>CAYMRW010000338.1:0-3257 GCA_964392825.1 uncultured Rhodobacterales bacterium | reverse complement strand
CGACCTCCGCCGGCGCATGGCCGGACTGACGCCGCAGGTCAGGGCCGGCGATTTCGCGCAGGCGATGATGGACCTCGGCGCCACCATCTGCACGCCACGCGCACCCGCCTGCGGCATCTGCCCGCTGCGGACGCCCTGCCGTGCCCGCAGCCTCGGCCGCGCGGCCGAGTTGCCCCGCCATCGGCCGAAGGCGGCGAAGCCCGTCCGCCACGGGCTCGCCTGGGTGGGGCGGCGGCAGGATGGCCTCTGGCTGCTCGAGCGGCGTCCGGCCCGGGGCCTCCTCGGCGGCATGCTGGGCTGGCCGGGCAGCGAATGGGGCGAGGCGCCTGCGGCCGCGCCCCCGGCCAACGCCTCGTGGGCGCCGGTGGGCGAGGTGCGGCACACCTTCACCCACTTCCACCTCCTGCTTCGCGTACATGCCGGAGCGCTGCCGCAGGACGCCTGCCCCGCGCGCGGCACCTTTCGGACCCTCGATCCCGCGGCGCTGCCGACGGTCATGCGCAAGGCGCACGCCCTCGCGGCCAGCGCCCTAGGCGGCTGAACGCTCGGCCATCTCGGCACGGACCTGCTGACGCAGAACGTCGATCGGCACCGGCGTCCCCCCCTCGAGGTAGGTCCAGTAGGTCCAGCCGTTGCAGCTCGGCGCCCCCTCGAGCGCAGCGCCGACCTTGTGGATCGAGCCTGTCACATCCGCCGCCACAAGCGAGCCGTCGGCCCGGATCCGGGCCGTCTGTCCGCGCGGAGAGGTCAGGATCGTGCCCGGCTTCAAGAGTCCGAGCTCGACGATGACGCCGAACGGAACCCGGGCCTCGCGCCTTGGCGTCGCGACTTCGAGCGCGGCGCCGTCGAGCGGCTGCGCGGCCGCGATCCGCCGCTCTGCCAGCGCGCGGTATCCGGCCTCGCGCTCGATGCCGATCCAGCGCCGCCCGAGCATCTTCGCCACCGCCCCCGTCGTGCCCGTTCCGAAGAACGGGTCGAGTACCACGTCGCCGGGGTTCGTCGTCGCCACCAGAACGCGGTGGAGCAGGGCCTGCGGCTTCTGCGTGGAATGCGCCTTGCGTCCTTCGGCGTCCTTGAGCCGCTCGCGCCCCGTGCAGATCGGCAGGTGCCAGTCCGAGCGCATCTGCAGATCGTCGTTCAGGGCCTTCAGCGCCTCGTAGTTGAAGGTGTACTTCGCCCCCTCCGTCGGCGACGCCCAGATCAGCGTCTCGTGCGCGTTGGCGAATCGCGTGCCGCGGAAGTTCGGCATCGGGTTGGCCTTGCGCCACACGACATCGTTCAGAAGCCAGAAGCCCGCATCTTGGAGCGCGGCGCCGACGCGAAAGATGTTGTGATAGGTGCCGATGACCCAGATCGCGCCGGCGGGCTTCAGAAGCCGCCGCGCCTCGGCGAGCCAGGCCCGCGTGAAGCGGTCGTAGCCTGCGAACCCGTCGAACCGGTCCCAGGCATCCTCGACGGCGTCGACACGGCTCATGTCGGGGCGGCGCAACTCGCCGCGGAGCTGCAGATTGTAGGGCGGATCGGCGAAGATCAGGTCGACCGAGGCGTCGGGCAGACCCGCCATGACCTCGACGCAATCGCCCGCAAGGATCCGGTTCGTCGGAAGACGCTCTGCCATCACTGCCCTGCCCGCTCGATGCCCGAAAGCATGGCGGGGCCCGGATTCCGGGTCAAATCCTTTCGCGGAATCAGGCGCTTAGTGCCGGCTCCGTGCACAACATGTTGTGGATGCGCCGAAAGCTCCGCCTATGATGCGGCGTCGGCCCCAGGCGCTCGAGCGCCGCGCGGTGCTCGGCCGTGGCATAGCCCGCGTTGCGCCCCCAGCCGTAACCCGGGCATTCCCAATCGAGCTCCGCCATCTCCGTGTCGCGGGCGACCTTGGCGACGATCGACGCGGCGGCCACCGACATGCAGATGCGGTCTCCCCCAACCAGCGTCTCGACCGCGCAGGTCAGGTCGCGCGGGGCGAACCTTCCGTCGACGATGGCGTGACGGGCGCGCCGCGGCAGTCCGTCGACGGCACGGCACATGGCGAGGTGCGCGGCGTGATGAATGTTTAGCGCGTCGATCTCCGGCACCGAAGCGGAGGCTATCGAGACCTCGGCGCAGGCCCGGATCCGGACCGCCAGATCGTGCCGCCGTGCCGCCGTCAGCCGCTTGCTGTCGTCGATCCCGTCGGGCACGCAGCCGAGGTCGAGGATCACCGCGGCGGCCGTGACCGGGCCCGCCAGAGGTCCGCGTCCGACCTCGTCCACGCCCGCTACCGGCAGCGTCCCGCCGGCGACGAGCGCGAGTTCGCGCAGGATCGAGGGGCCGTCCATCGCGGTCATCTGACCCCGGCCGCGGGGCCGGCGCAAGCGGATGCCCCGCGGTCCGTCCGCTTACCAGCCGCGAACGTGGCGCAGGCAACGCGCGTCGAACGCGACCCGGCGTCCATGCCCGCCCAGAAGGCGCACGGCGCAGCGGCGCGGCAGCGTCTCGAGGCGGATGCCGGCCGCGCGGAGGCAGCCGCCTCCGTAGAGCACCGGCGCCTTCGGAAGGCGGCAGTAGTCGGGAAGGCCGCGGTAGCTCCGGGCCTGGCGGTACTCCCGCCCGAACTGGCCGAACTGCCCGAACGGCGCGTAGGCGGGCGGCGCGACGTAGGGCCTCCGCCCGTGTCGGCGCACCATCTTGCTGCGGTCGAGCGTCCGGTCATCGGCCTTGGCCCTGTTGGCAATGATGGCGCCGGCGATGGCGAGAGCGGCGAGCCCGGCGATCACCCGCCCGGTGTTGTCGGCGGCGACGGCGGGTTTGCCGGGCGCCAATGCGAGTGCGATCGCGACGAGGCAGCCGAGAAGCGCTTTGCGCATGATGTGCTCTCCATTCTGGCCTAGGCTGCCGACCGTTCGAGGGCGCAGGCAGGACCCCGCCATCGGGACGCGGGCTCGCGGGAGGGAGGCAATATCAGGTGAGTGTCATCGCATATCATCGGCAGGCCGGGCCCCCGTCATTGCCTATCGCAAGCCCGGTCGCGAAGTTCGCTCCAGTGCTCAAGATTGCGAGTGTTCTGGTCGCCCTGGCCATTCCGAACATGGCCGGGGCGGCCTGTTACGCCGACTACAAGGCCAAGCAGGACAACCCGCTGCGGCTGCATTACGGCGTGATCGAGCTTCCCGACGCCGCCTGCGGCGACCGTGCCCGGGCCCGTGCCGAGATCGCCCGTCGCATCGCCCGCGGCGGCTGGGAGCTTCTGTCGGTCGAGGGCATCTTCGACGCCG
>CAYMRW010000337.1:0-3278 GCA_964392825.1 uncultured Rhodobacterales bacterium | reverse complement strand
CGGCAGCCGCGTCGCCGCCGACGCCGTCGTCTTCGCCGGCGACCCCGCGGCGTTGCATCAGGGGCTCCTCGGCGACGACCTTCGCCGCGCCGTCCGGGCGACGGCGGTCGCGCCGCGCAGCCTGTCGGCCCGCGTCTGGGCCTTTGCCGCGCAGCCCTCGCGAGGCGATCTCGCGCACCACAACGTCTTCTTCGGCGACGACCCCGACGCCGAGTTCCGCCCCATCGAGGCCGGGCGGCCGCCCGACGACCCGACGCTCTACGTCTGCGCCCAGGACCGCGGGACCGGCAGGGCGCCGCCGCCGCTGGAGCGCTTCGAGATCATCGAGAACGCCGCGCCGTGGGACGGCGCCGAACCGGAGGACACCTCATGTCTCACGCGGACGACCACCTCGCTGGCCCGGTACGGGCTGAGCTTCGACCCGGCGCCGTCGGCCATGGCGATGACGGGACCGCAGGGCTTCGCGGCACTGTTCCCGGGCAGCCGCGGTTCGCTCTACGGGCGGAGCCCGCACGGGCCGCTGGCGGCGCTCAGCCGGCCGACGGCGCGGAGCCGCATCCCGGGGCTCTACCTGGCCGGGGGCGGCTGCCATCCGGGGGCGGGGGTGCCGATGGCGGCACTTTCCGGCCGGCACGCGGCCGCGGCGATCGCGAGCGACCTTGCTTCGACATCGACGTCCCGCCGGGCGGCTACGGCTGGTGGTACGTCGACGGCGTCTCCGACGACGGCACACGGGGGGTCAGCGTCATCGCCTTCATAGGCTCGGTGTTCTCGCCCTGGTACGGCTGGAGCGGCCGGACCGAGCCGGCCGACAATTGCTGCATGAACGTCGCCACTTACGGCCGGGGCGGCGGCCGCTTCGCCATGACCGACCGGGGGCGGTCGGCGCTGCGGCTCGAGGACGACGCCATCAGCATCGGTCCGAGCCGCATGGCCTGGACCGGGTCCGAGCTCGTCATCGACGTCGAGGAGCGCGGGGCGGCGTTCCGCTTCGGACGCCTGAAGGGCCGGGTCACCCTCCGCCCGGACGCGATCACGTCGGTCGAGGTGCCGCTGACGCCCGACGGCACCCATGTCTGGCGGCCGTTCTCGCCGTCGTCGCGGATCGAGGTCGACCTCGGCGACGGCTTTCGCTGGAGCGGCCACGGCTACTTCGATTCGAACTTCGGCACCCGGTCGCTCGAGGACGACTTCCGCCTCTGGACCTGGGGGCGGTTCCCGACCGAGGCCGGCGCGACCGTCTTCTACGACGCCGAGCGGCGCGACGGCACGCATCTCGAAGCCGCCATCGCCTTCGAGAACGGCACCGCGCGCGAGATCGAGGCGCCGCCGCGCACGCCCTTCGCCCGCTCGCGCTGGCAGGTCCGGCGCGAGACGCGCGCCGACCACGGCTTCCGCCCGCGGCAGGTCATGTCGATGCTCGACGCGCCCTTCTATTCGCGCGCGACGGTCAGGACGCGGATTCATGGACACGAGACGACGGGCGTGCACGAGGCGCTCGACCTCGACCGCTTCCGCTCGCCCCTGATGAAGCCGCTCGTCGCCGTCCGCGTGCCGCGGCGGGCGCGCTGGCCCTAGACCTCGCGCGGCAGCGCCGCCTCGTCGGGGTTGCGCCGCCACACGTCCACGTTCAGCGCGGACGCGTAGGACACCCAGACGACGTAGGGAACCATCAGCACGGCGGCAAGCATGTCGAAGCGGAAGAACAGGACCGTCGTCGCCACGACCGCAAGCCAGAGCGGCACGATCACGGCGACACCGCCGAGGAGGCTGTGCTTGCCGAAGAAGACCGGCGTCCATAGCGCGTTGAGGACGATCTGCAGCGTCCAGAACGCCATCGCGTAGTGGCTGCCGGGGAGCGGCGCGACCCGCGCGGCGGCCAGCGCGATGGCGACGTAGATCGCCGTCCAGGCGATCGGGAAGAGCCAGTTCGGCGGCGTCCACGGCGGCTTGTCGAGCGCCTCGTACCAGCGGCCGGGCATGAAGATGGCCCCGGTCGTGCCGGCCCCGAAGCAGGCTGCGAGGAAGATGGCGAAGGAGATCCAGTCCATGCCGCGAGAGCTAGCGCCCGGCGAGCCCAAGTCGACGCGATCGTTTCACGGCCCCCGGCTGTAGGGGGCCCGGCCGTCGTTCCCGCGCGCCGTCGATCCGATGCTTGCGGCCGGAGCGACCTTCGCGACGGCGCCTGGCCTTACCGGGGATCGGGCGTGCCTCGGGGGTCGGCTCGGGTGACCGCGGTCTGGGCGTCGAAGCCACCTCGGAACACCGCGGCGCGCCCCGGGCCGTCCCGCGCCCTCAAACGGCGACGTTGCCGCCTGCGGGGCGCATCGCCCGGTCACGCGCCTCGAGCTCGGCGAAGAGGCCGACCAGGGTTCCGATCCGCCCCTCGCCCCAGCCGGCCACGGCCGGCGCCTCCGCCGCCGCCTCGACCAGGAACGCGGTTTCGGGCAGCGGCCGGGCGTAGAGCGTCGCGGCCCGTGGCATCGCCGACATCACCCCGGCGCGGAGGAGCGCGACGCCGATCAGGCCCAGCTTCTCGGTCCCTCCGGTCCGGGCGCGCCAGGTCACGCTGTCGTGGCCGTTCCGGGCCACCGCGCCGCCGATCGCCGCATAGATGTGGCGGGCGGCGAGGATGCCGGGCCGCGCCCCGAGCGGCAGCAGCGGGATGCCCGCCTCGGCGCGCTGGTAGAGCCGCCGCGCGTCGGCGAGGAGGCGGCCGACGAGTTCGCGGAGCCGCGGGTCCGGGTGAGGGTCGCGGCAGAGCGCCTCCGGCGACAGCTCCGCCGCGTCGAGCCAGTCGAGCGGCACGTAGACGCGGCCGGCGCGGGCGTCCTCGCCGATGTCGCGGGCGATGTTGGTGATCTGCATGGCGACGCCGAGGTCGCAGGCGCGGGCCAGCGCGTGCGGGTCGCGCACGTCCATCAGCACGCACATCATCGCGCCGACCGAGGCGGCGACGCGCGCGGAGTAGGCGTAGATGTCGGACAGCGTGCGACAGCGGCGGCCGCACGCGTCCCAGGCCAGCCCCTCGAGCAACGCCTCGGGCAGCGCCCGCGGCATCCGGTGCACCTCGATCACGTTCGCGAAGGCGCGGTCGGCGGCGGCGTCGCGCGGCCGCCCGGCATAGCAGAGGTCGAGCCGGTCGCGCAGGGACAGCACGGCGGCGGGCTTGGCGCTGCCCTCGTCCACCGCGTCGTCGGCAAGCCGGCAGAACGCGTAGAGCGCCAGCGCCGGGTCGCGCACGCGCCGCGGGAGGAGCTTCGACGCCGCGTGGAACG
>CAYMRW010000336.1:0-3290 GCA_964392825.1 uncultured Rhodobacterales bacterium | reverse complement strand
GTCGCAGCGCCCACCCGCGGTCGGGCTCTGCCCTCCGTCATTGCAAGGCGGCGGCCGTCGCATGGCGTCAGGGAGAGCTGCCGATGAACGTCCGCGACATCTTTGAGACGATGGAATACGGCCCCGCCCCCGAGAGCGCGACCGAGGCGCAGGCGTGGCTCGACGGGCACGCCCGGCGGTTCGGCTGCTTCATCGGCGGCGCATTCACCGAGGCGGGCGAGACCTTCGCCAGTCGCAATCCGGCCACGACCGAGGTGCTGGCGCAGGTCACGCAAGCCGCGCAGAGCGACGTCGACGCGGCGGTGAAGGCGGCGCGCGAGGCGCAGGGCGACTGGGCGAAGGATCACCACCGCCGGGCGCGGGTGCTCTACGCGCTGGCGCGGATGGTGCAGAAGCAGTCGCGGCTCTTCGCGGTGCTCGAGACGCTCGACAACGGCAAGCCGATCCGCGAGAGCCGGGACATCGACGTGCCGCTGGTCGCGCGGCACTTGTACTACCACGCCGGGATGGCGCAGCTGATGTCAACGGAGCTGCCGGACCGGCAGCCCCTCGGCGTCTGCGGCCAGATCGTGCCGTGGAACTTCCCCCTCCTCATGCTCGCCTGGAAGGTCGCCCCGGCGCTGGCCATGGGCAACACGGTGGTCCTGAAGCCCGCCGAGTACACCTCGCTCACCGCCCTCCTCTTAGCCGACCTCTCCCGCGAGGCCGGCGTACCCCCGGGCGTGCTCAACATCGTCACCGGCGACGGCGCGGTGGGCGAGATGATCGTGGGCGCCGAGGTCGACAAGATCGCCTTCACCGGCTCCACCGCCGTCGGCCGCCGCATCCGCGAGGCGACCGCAGGTCGCGGCATCCCCCTGACGCTCGAGCTCGGCGGCAAGTCGCCCTACATCGTCTTCGACGACGCCGACCTCGACAGCGCCATCGAGGGGCTGGTCGACGCCATCTGGTTCAACCAGGGGCAGGTCTGCTGCGCCGGCTCCCGCCTGCTGGTGCAGGAGAGCGTCGACGAAACGTTCCACGCCCGCCTCAAGCGCCGGATGGACACGCTCCGCGTCGGCGATCCGCTCGACAAGGCGATCGACGTCGGTGCGATGGTCGATCCGGTGCAGTTGCGCGCCGTGTCCGAGATGATCGACGGCAGCGCCGGCGAGGTCCACCGCGCCAACGTCGAGATCCCCGAGGGCTGCTTCTATCCGCCGACCCTCATCACCGGCCTCGCCCCCTCTGACCGGCTGATGCAGGAGGAGATCTTCGGCCCCGTCCTCGTCTCCACCACCTTCCGCACCCCGGCCGAGGCGGTGCAGCTTGCCAACGACACCCGCTACGGGCTCGCCGCGACGCTCTGGACCGAGAACGTGAACCTCGCCCTCGACGTCGCGCCGAAGCTCGAGTCGGGCGTCGTCTGGGTCAACGCCACCAACCTCTTCGACGCCGCGGCGCCGTTCGGCGGCGTCCGCGAAAGCGGCTTCGGCCGCGAGGGCGGCTGGACCGGCCTCGATGCCTACACGAAGCCCGCCACCGGGGCGCCGAAGCCGAGGCGCGTCGACCCCGTGGCCGCGCCCGACACGCCGCGAACGGGCGGCATCGACCGCACCGCCAAGCTCTACGTCGGCGGCAAGCAGGCGCGGCCCGACGGTGGCTACTCCCGCGCGGTCTGGTCGCCCGGGGGCCGTCTCCTTGGCCACGCCTCGCTTGCCAACCGCAAGGATGTCCGCAACGCAGTGGAAGCCGCCCGCGGCGCCGCCGCCTGGTCGCGCACCACCGGCCACGCCCGCGCGCAGATCCTCTACTACCTCGCCGAGAACCTCGCGGCCCGCGCCGACGAGATCGCCGCCCGCCTCCGCGACCTGACCGGCCAGAAAGGCGAGGCCGAGGTCGCGGACAGCGTCGATCGCCTGTTCACCGCCGCCGCCTGGGCCGACAAGCTCGACGGCCGCGCCGCCGGCGTCCCCCTCCGCGGCGTCGCGCTGACCATGAACGAGCCCGTGGGCGTCATCGGTGCGCTCTGCCCCGACGAGGCGCCGCTTGCGGGCCTCGTCGCCCTCCTCGCCCCGGCGCTCGCCATGGGCAACCGGGTCGTCGCGGTGGCCTCGCAGCCCTTCCCGCTCGCCGCCACCGACTTCACCCAGGTCCTCGAGACCTCCGACGTGCCCGCGGGCGTCGCCAACATCCTCACGGGGGACCACGGCGCGCTCGCGGACACGCTCGCCGATCATCTCGACGTCGACGCGGTCTGGTCGTTCGGCCCGGCCGCGCTGGCTTCGGTCGAGCGGCGGTCGGCGGGCAACCTGAAGCGAACCTGGACTGCGGGAGACTGGAACGACGTCGGCACGGTCCTCCGCCACGCCACCGAGACCAAGACGATCTGGATTCCCTACGGCGAGTAGCCCACGCCGGGCGCGCGTGCGCAGAGACGATGCACGCACGCCGCACTCGCCACCCCGGTTTCGCAGATCGCGGGTCCGGCGTTTGACTGCGCCGAGGCGCCGCCGCATCAGGGAACCAGGGCGCGTGGCCACCACGGCCGCGTTGGCAGCATGGCGGGGATCGAGGATGCTTCAGCGACTTTCGGCGGCGGCATTGATCGGGGCGACAGGGCTCTTCGCGTCCACCGGTCAGGGGGCGGCGCAGTCTCCGTTCGGCACTGACTGGACGGGCCTCTATGCCGGCGCGCAGATCGGCTGGGGGTGGGCGGACGGCGACGCGACGCTCGAGGTCGACCGCGCGGGCTACGACGGCGACGTCGACGGGTCGAGCCTGAACTACGGTTTCACCGTCGGCTATCGCCACGACCTCGGGCAGTTCGTAGTCGGCGGCGAGGCGCAGTTCGACTGGTCGGACACCAACTTCGAGGATGTCGAGGTCGACGGCCTCGCCGGATCGGTGGACGATGCCGGACGGCTCAAGGACATGTGGCGCATCGTCGGGCTCGCGGGCTACGACACCGGCCGGACGCTCTTCTACGGCACGCTCGGCTGGGCCCGCGGCTCGATCGAGACGCCGAACGAGCTGTTCGACGGCGGCGGGTGGGTCGTCGGCGCCGGCGCCGACTACCTCCTTACCGAGCGCCTGACCGTCGGCGGCCAGATCAGCTACCATGTCTTCGACGACATCTCCAAGGATCTCGAGTCCTTCGACCTCGACGTGACGCGCGTGCAGGCGCGGATGACCTACCGGTTCTGAACCGCCGGCGTCGCCGTGCCGGACGCCGCCGCCGGTGTCGCGGCCGGCGCCGGTGTCAGTTCGCCCGCTCCAGGCTGCACCGGTACTCGGAACCGTCGGGGTCG
>CAYMRW010000335.1:0-3299 GCA_964392825.1 uncultured Rhodobacterales bacterium | reverse complement strand
GATGCCCCGCGCGCTGGCCAGCACCAGCGTCTCCGTGCGGATGCGGTCGGCGCGGATCGCGGGGTCGCGCGGTATCGCGTTGACGATGGCGCAGTCGAGGCGCATCTCGCGCACCGCCCGCAGAAGGTCCCGCGTGACCATCGAGGCGACCTCGAGCGCCACCTGCGGATGCGCCTCGTGATAGCGCGCGAAGACCGCGGGCAGGTGCACCGTGGCCGAGGTATCGGTGGCGCCGATCCGCAGCGTGCCCCGCGGCGCGGCGGTCGGCGCGAGCGCCAGCGCCGCCTCGTCGACGAGCCGTATCGCCCGCTCGGCATAGCCCACGAGGATCTCGCCCGCGGGTGTCGGCTGCATGCCGCGGGGGCGACGGACGAACAGCGGCTGGCCGATTTCGGCCTCGATCTGGCGGATGCGCGCGGTGATGGCCGAGGGCACGCAGTTCAGTTCCACCGCCGCGGCGGTGACGCCGCCCGCACGGGCGACGGCGCGGACGGTGCGAAAGGCGACGATGTCCATGGCGAACCTCCGTTCACCGCAGATGACGGCAACCCTCAGAAATGGTCAATTGCGATGCAGGCCCCGCCACGCCATCCTGAAGGTCGAGAGGCGAACACCGCCCGAGGGAGGAGACCCATGCCGACACGCCGAGGCGCGCTCTGCGCCGTTTCCGCCGCCGCCCTGCTGACGCTCGGCGCGCCGATCGCCGCACAGGAGGCGCTCGAGAGCCCCGAATGCATCGCCCCGGCGCAGCCCGGCGGCGGCTTCGACCTGACCTGCCGGGTCATGCAGGAGGGGTTTGCCGAGGTGCTCGAGAACCCGGTGCAGGTGTCCTTCATCCCCGGCGGCTCGGGCGCGGTCGCGATCAACGTCTTCAACACGACGCGCACCGACGACCCGTCGGCGCTGGTGGCGTTCTCGACCGGCTCGCTGCTCAACATGGTCACGGGCAAGTTCGGCCAGTGGGGCCCGGGCGACGTCCGCTACGTGGGCACCGTCGGCGCCGACTTCGGCGCCGTCGTGGTGCGCGCGGACAGCGACTGGGAGACGCTCGAGGACCTCGAGGCGACGCTGACGGAGGACATCCAGTCCGTCGTCTTCGGCTCCGGCGGCTCGGTCGGCTCGCAGGACTGGATGAAGGGCGCGATCCTGCTCGACACGATGGGGCTCGACGCCAAGAACATCCGGTACGTCGCCTTCGACGGCGGCGGCGAGGCGATCGCGGCGCTGCTCGGAGGGTCGACCGACGTGTTCTTCGCCGACATGGGCGAGATGGTGCCGCACATGGAGGCGGGGCAGATGCGGATCCTCGCCTCGCTCTCGCCCGAGCGGCTGCCCGAGCCGTTCGAGGACATCCCGACGGCGATGGAGCTCGGCTACGACGCCGAGTACACGATCATGCGCGGCTTCTACATGGGCAAGGACGTCCCGGACGAGGCCTACCAGACCTGGGTCGACACCTTCCGCGCGGCCTACGAGACCGAGACCTTCCAGCGCGTGCAGTCCGAGAAGGGCCTCCTTTCGCTCGAGATCGCGGGCGACGAGCTGACGCAGAGCATCGACGCGCGCGTCGAGCGCCTGACCGAGCTCGCGCGGAGCACCGGCCTCATCGAGTGACGCCGGGCGCCCTACGCCAGAGCGGGGAGGACCGGGCATGGTGGAGCGGGCGTTCCTGATCGCGGTCGTGCTGGTCGCGGGCGGCTACACGCTGATCGCGGCCACGGCCATCCGGGCGCCGATCCAGTACGACCCGCTCGGCCCCGAGAGCTGGCCCCTGATCCTCGGTGGCCTTCTCGTCGTGACGGCGCTCGCCCGCCTGCTGCGGCCGGTTGGCGTGCGGTTCGATCTCGAGCGTCACGCGGGCCTGCGCATCCTCGCCACGGTGGCGCTGCTGGTGCTCTACGCCGCGCTGTTCCAGCGGGTGGGCTTCACGTTCGCCACCTGGGGCTTCTGCTCGGGGCTGACGCTGATGCTCGGGGCGCGGCCGTTTTCGGCCCTCGCCTTCGGGCTCGGCGCCGGGCTCCTGACCTACCTCCTGTTCACCCAGCTGCTCGACCTGCGCCTGCCAGCGGGTCCCTTCGGCGGAGCGTTCTGAGCCGTGGACGTCGTCCTCGCCGGCCTCGCCTCGGGCTTCGCGGTGGCGCTCGACCCGTTCAACCTCGCGATCGTCTTGGTCGGCTGCTTCCTCGGCACGCTGATCGGCGCGCTGCCCGGGATCGGGCCCACCAACGGCGTGGCGATCCTCCTGCCCATCGCCTACGGCCTCCAGCTTCCGGTCGAGTCGGCGCTGATCCTGCTCGCCGGCGTCTATTACGGCGCCGAGTACGGCGGCCGCATCTCGTCGATCCTGCTCAACGTGCCGGGCGACGCCAGCGCCGTCATCACGACCTTCGACGGCCACCCGATGGCGGCGCGCGGCGAGGCCGGCCGGGCGCTGTCGCTCTCGGCCATCGGCTCCTTCGTCGGCGGCACCGTCGCGGTGATCCTGCTGTCGATCTTCGGGCCCTTCATGGCGGCCTACGCCATCTCGTTCTCGCCCGCCGACTACGTCGCGCTGATGGTCTTCGCCTTCGCCTCGCTGACCTCGCTCGTCGGGACGGACGCGCTCAAGACCCTGATCGCGGCGCTGATCGGTCTGGCGTTGGCGACGGTCGGCATCGACGCCTCGACCGGCGTCATGCGCTACACCTTCGGCATCCCCGACATCCTGGCCGGCATCGACTTCCTCGTCGTCATCATCGGGCTTTTCGGCATCGGCGAGCTCCTCTCGCTGGTCGAGCGGCAGGCCACGGGGACGATGCGCGCCGTCGGGCTCGACCGCACCTTCGCGTCCTGGGCCGATCTCTGGCGGATGCGCTGGACGATGGCGCGCGGCGCGGCGATCGGCTTCTTCGTCGGCATCCTGCCCGGCACCGGCGCCACCGTCGCCGCGGCCGTCGCCTACGGCACCGAGAAGCGTGTCGCTGGCGACGCCGGCCGCGGTTTCGGCACCGGCGAGCCGCGCGGCCTCGTCGCGCCGGAGACCGCCAACAACGCCGCCGCCGGGGGCTCGATGGTGCCGATGCTGACGCTCGGCATTCCGGGCTCGGGCACGACCGCCATGCTGCTCGGCGCGCTCTTGCTCTTCAACGTGCAGCCGGGTCCGATGCTGTTCAGCCAGCGGCCCGACATCGCCTGGGGCCTGATCGCGTCGATGTACATCGGCAACGTCGCCCTCCTCGTCATCAACCTGCCGCTCGTCGGCCTCTTCGCGCGGATGCTGACGATCCCGCCGCGCTACCTGACGCCGCTGATCGGGGTGC
>CAYMRW010000334.1:0-3307 GCA_964392825.1 uncultured Rhodobacterales bacterium | reverse complement strand
CCCGCTGATGAAGCGCATCGGCTACAGGCCCCAGACCGCCGCCAGCATCGAGGCCGCGGCCAGCACCGGCGGCCAGATCATGCCGCCGATCATGGGCGCCGGCGCCTTCATCATGGCCGAGATCACCGGCATCCCCTACACCGACATTGCCATCGCCGCGATCATCCCCGCGGTCCTCTACTTCGTGTCGGTCTACTTCATGGTCGACTTCGAGGCGGCCAAGCTCGGCATGCGCGGCATGCGCGACGACGAGTTGCCGCGGCTCGGCCAGATGGTCCGCCGCGTCTTCCTCTTCCTGCCGATCGTGATCCTTATCTACGCACTCTTCATGGGCTACTCGGTTATCCGCGCGGGCACCCTCGCGACCATCGCCGCCGCCGTGGTGTCGTGGCTCACGCCCTACCGGATGGGTCCCCGCTCGGTGGTCCGCGCCTTCGAGCTCGCGGGGATCATGTCGATCCAGATCATCGCCGTCTGCGCCTGCGCAGGGATCATCGTGGGCGTCATCTCGCTGACCGGGGTGGGCGCGCGGTTCTCGTCGCTGCTTCTCGGCATCGCCGACGCCAGCCAGATCCTCGCCTTGTTCTTCGCCATGTGCATCTCGATCCTGCTCGGGATGGGCATGCCGACGACCGCGGCCTATGCCGTCGCCGCCTCGGTCGTGGCGCCCGGCCTCGTGCAGCTCGGCATCCCGATGCTGACGGCCCATTTCTTCGTCTTCTACTTCGCCGTGCTGTCGGCCATCACGCCGCCGGTGGCTCTGGCAAGCTACGCTGCCGCCGGCATATCGGGGGCCAATCCGATGGAGACCTCGGTCACGTCGTTCAAGATCGGCATCGCCGCGTTCATCGTGCCGTTCATGTTCTTCTACAACTCGGCGATCCTGATGGACGGCACATGGTTGGAGATCATCCGCGCGGGCTTTACCGCAACCGCGGGCGTGTTCCTGCTGTCGGCAGGCGTGCAGGGCTGGTTCGTCGGCGGGCGCGCAGCGTGGTTCCTGCGCGTCGGCCTCGTGTGCGCCGCGCTCTTCATGATCGAGGGCGGGCTTCTGACCGATCTCGTCGGCATCGGCCTAGGCGTCGCGATCTTCCTGGTCCAGCGGATCGCCCGCCCGGATCCCGACACGCCCCTTGCGGTCCGCGGGGCGGACTGAGGCAAAGGCTGCCCGACCCCCGATGCGGCGGGTCAGCCAGCCCCCGACCGACCCGCCCTTCGTCCAGGACCCCTATCCGTTCTACGACCGCGCCAGGCGCCTCGGCGCGCTCGTCCGCTGGGACGACTACGACATGCCCGTCGCGACGACCTACGCGGCGGTCGACCGGTTGCTGCGGGACCGCCGGCTCGGGCGCGCCCACCCTGCGCCACCGCCCGTGCCCCCGCACCTCGAGGCGTTCCAGGCGATCGAGGCGCACTCGATGCTCGAGCTCGAGCCGCCGCGGCACACGCGTTTGCGCCGCCTGGTGCTCAGCGCCTTCACCTCGCGCCGCATCGCCGCCCTCGCCCCGGCCATCGAGGCGACCTGTGACGATCTGATCGACCGCTTTCCGGCGGGCCGCTTCGACCTTCTCGAAGCCTATGCCCGCCCGCTCCCCGTCGTCGTGATCGCGCGCCTGATCGGAGTGCCGCCGGACGATGCGGATCGCCTGCTTGCATGGTCGGGCACCATGGTGGCGATGTACCAGGCCCGCCGCGACCGGGCTGTCGAAAATGCGGCGGACGCCGCGGCGGGCGCGTTCTCGGACTATCTCCGCGGGCACATCGCGGCAAAGTCCCGGGCGCCGGCTGACGACCTTCTGTCGGCGTTGGCGGCCGAGGCCGGAGGCGACCGGCTGAGCGAGGAAGAACTCCTCTCGACCGTTGTCCTGCTCCTCAACGCCGGCCACGAGGCGACGGTGCATACGCTCGGCAACGCCGTTCGCGCGATCCTCCTGCACGGCGCCCAGGCCGCCGTCGTCGCGACGCCGGACGCCGTGGTGGAAGAGGTGCTGCGATGGGATCCGCCGCTCCACCTCTTCACACGGCATGTCTACGCGCCGGTGGACGTCGAGGGACACCTGCTGCGACCGGGCGACGAGGTGGGCTGCCTTCTCGCCTCAGCCGGTCGCGATCCGGCGGCCTGCGCCGAGGCGCACCGCTTCGACCCGGGCCGCCCCGCCGCGCATCTCGCCTTCGGCGCCGGCATCCACTTCTGCGTCGGCGCGCCCCTCGCCCGCGCCGAGCTCGCCATCGCGCTCCGGACGCTGTTCCGGCGCCGACCGAGGCTGGCGCTCGCCGGCACCCCCCGCTACGCCGACCTCTATCATTTCCACGGCCTGTCCCGGCTCGACGTCACAGCGTGACCGCGGCCGCGTGCGGGCATCGGCGCCTTGCCGCCCCACCGGCCACCCGGTACGAGAGACCCCGGATCAGGCCGGGACGGACCGCTTTGCGCATCCTCATCACCAACGACGACGGCATCAATGCGCCGGGCCTGAAGGTGCTCGAGGCCGTGGCGGCCGAGGTCGCGGGCGACGGAGGCGAGGTGTGGACCGTCGCGCCCGCCTTCGAGCAGTCGGGCGTGGCGCACTGCATCTCCTACACCCACCCGACGATGATCGCCGAACTCGGCGAGCGCCGCTGGGCGGCGGAAGGCTCGCCCGCCGACTGCGTGCTCGCCGCGGTCTACGACGTCATGCGCGACGCGCCCCCCGACCTCGTCCTTTCGGGCGTGAACCGCGGCAACAACGCCGCCGAGAACGTGCCCTATTCCGGCACCATCGGCGGCGCGATGGAGGCGGCGCTGCAGCGCCTGCCCGCGATCGCCCTGTCGCAGTACTACGGGCCCGGCAACGCCAGCCTCGACGACCCGTTCGAGGCGGCGGCCGCGCACGGCGCCGCGACCGTCCGCCGCCTTCTCGGCGAGAGCCTCTGGGGCGACGGCGACTACCGGGTCTTCTACAACGTCAACTTCCCCCCCGTACCGGCGGGCGAGGTCCGCGGCATGCGCGCGGGGCGACAGGGGTTCCGCCGGGGCGACGTCAACTTCGGGGTCGAGCCGCATCTGTCGCCCTCGGGCCGCCGCTTTCTTTGGGTCAAGGGCGGCCGGCAGGATCTGTCGTCGGAGCCCGATTCCGATGCCGCGCTGAACCTCGACGGGTGGATCTCGGTGACGCCGATGCGCGCCGATTTCACCGCGCACGACCTGCTCGACGACCTGAAGGCGCGCCTCGGATGAAGTCGGAGGAGGCGACGATGCGGCTCATCATGACCCTCCGCGGCCAGGGCGTCACCGATCGCCGCGTGCTCGAGGCGATGGAGAGCGTCG